>JAEEIK010000112.1 GCA_016281335.1 Lachnospiraceae bacterium
ATGGGTCTGTCGGGAGTAACACCTACGGCTGCTCTCATGTAGTCTGCGATACTCTCCTCATCGTAGACCACTTCCATTCCGCGTCCGCCGAGGACGTAGGAAGGACGCACCATTACGGGATAACCTATCTTAGCAGCTATCTCTGTAGCTTCCTCGACTGTCGTAGCCATGCCCGACTCAGGCATAGGTATGCCCAGCTTATCCATCATAGCCCTGAACTGATCCCTGTCTTCCGCAAGATCAATGACTGCGGGAGAAGTACCGAGGATCTTCACTCCGTTCTTCTCCAGGTCTGCTGCCAGGTTCAGCGGTGTCTGGCCACCGAACTGCGCGATCACGCCCACGGGTTTCTCTTTATGATAGATGCTTAATACATCCTCAAGTGTAAGAGGCTCGAAGTACAGCTTATCTGAAGTATCATAATCGGTGGAAACCGTCTCGGGATTGCAGTTAACTATGATAGTCTCGAAGCCCAGTTTCTTTAAGGACTGTGCCGCATGTACGCAGCAGTAGTCGAATTCGATACCCTGGCCTATCCTGTTGGGGCCGCCGCCTAAGATCATTATCTTCTGCCTGTCGGTATTTACCTTATCATTGTCTTCACCGCAGTAGGTTGAGTAATAGTATGCTGCATCCTGGGTTCCGCTTACATGTACCCTGTCCCATCTCTCCTCTATGCCTGCGGCTACTCTTGCATTTCTTATATCTTCTTCGCTGACCTTAAGTATCTCACTTAAGTACTTGTCAGAGAAGCCGTCCTTCTTTGCTTTCTCAAGCGCTTCCTTAGAAGGTACGCTGCCCGCATTCTTTACAAGTTCTTCTTCCTCATCAACCAGTTCCTTCATCTGCTCGATGAAATACTTCTTAACCTTCGTGATCTCATAAAGCTCGTCAACGGTAGCGCCCTGTCTCAGCGCTTCGTACATAAGGAAGTGTCTCTCGGAGCAGGGTGTTACCAGTCTTCTTAAAAGCTCCTCTTTTGAAAGCGTATCGAAATCTTTAACATGTCCGAGTCCGTAACGTCCTTTCTCAAGGCTTCTTACTGCTTTCTGGAAAGCTTCCTTGTAGTTCTTACCGATGCTCATTACTTCACCGACTGCACGCATCTGTGTTCCGAGGTGATCTTCAACACCTTTGAACTTCTCAAATGCCCAGCGCGCAAACTTGACTACCACATAGTCTCCGTCGGGATAGTACTTATCAAGTGTACCGTACTTACCGCAGGGGATCTCACTCAGGGTAAGACCTGATGCGAGCATTGCGGAAACCAGCGCGATCGGGAAGCCCGTTGCTTTTGATGCAAGGGCTGATGAACGTGAGGTACGGGGATTGATCTCTATTACTATGATACGGTCTGTCTTGGGATCATGCGCAAACTGTACATTGGTACCGCCGATGACCTGTATCTTGTCGACGATCCTGTAAGCCTGCTCCTGCAGACGCTTCTGTACATCTTCGGAAATGGTGAGCATGGGAGCCGTACAGAAGGAATCACCGGTGTGCACACCCATGGGATCAACGTTCTCTATGAAGCAGACCGTGATCATGTTGCCTTCCTTATCACGTACGACTTCGAGCTCCAGCTCTTCCCAGCCTGCCACGCACTCTTCAACGAGCACCTGACCTACCGGTGAAGCCTGCAGACCTCTTGCGCAGACTGTCTTTAACTCTTCTTTGTTATAAACCAGACCGCCGCCGGTACCGCCCATGGTATAAGCGGGTCTTAACACTACGGGATAACCCAGCTCGTCAGCGATCTTTAATGCTTCATCTACGGAATAGGAAACCTCGGACCTTGCCATCTCTATGCCTATGCTGTCCATGGTCTCCTTGAATTCTATACGGTCTTCGCCGCGCTCGATGGCATCGACCTGTACACCGATGACCTTCACGTTGTATTTGTCGAGCACACCCTTCCTATTCAGTTCTGCACAGAGATTCAAGCCTGACTGGCCTCCTAAGTTGGGAAGCAGCGCGTCCGGTCTTTCCTTTGCGATTATCTGCTCCAGTCTTTCCGCATTCAGCGGCTCTATATAGGTTACATCCGCCATCTCGGGATCGGTCATGATCGTAGCGGGATTGGAATTGACGAGCACTATCTCGTATCCCAGTTTTCTTAAGGCTTTGCACGCCTGGGTTCCCGAATAGTCAAACTCGCAGGCCTGTCCGATGATGATGGGACCTGATCCTATGATCAGTACTTTGTGAATGTCTTTTCTCTGTGCCATTTTCTTCTCTCCTTTTATGTTGATGGCTTCTCCCCTCCGGGGAGAAGCTGTCGCCGCAGGCGACTGATGAGGGGCTTCTTATCTTCCCGTCAACCGCCCAAATACGCTTTCTTAATTTCCTCACTCTCCAGCAATTCTGCCGCATCTCCGCTGGTGGTGATGTTTCCGGTTTCCAGCACATAAGCTCTGTCAGCCACGGACAGTGCCATCTGCGCATTCTGCTCCACAAGCAAAATCGTAGTCCCCTGCTTGTTCATGTTTACTATGATATCAAAAATCTGCTGAACCAGTATCGGCGCGAGGCCCATGGAAGGCTCGTCGAGCATCATCAGCTTGGGCTTTGACATTAACGCTCTGCCCATGGCCAGCATCTGCTGCTCACCGCCGGATAAGGTTCCCGCCACCTGTCTGTATCTTTCTTTAAGCCTCGGAAACAGCTCGCAGACTTTATCCAGGGATTCCTGCACCTCTCCCTTAGGTCTTGTATATGCGCCCATCTCCAGATTCTCCAGCACCGTCATCTGCTGGAATACTCTTCTTCCCTCGGGACAGAGGGCCATGCCCTTCTGCACCTTCTTCTCGGCGCTCATTGAAGAAGTATCTTCATTGTCAAAAAGTATGCTGCCGCTCTTGGCCTTTATAAGTCCGCCCACGGTATTCAGCGTGGTGGACTTGCCTGCGCCGTTGGCTCCGATCAGCGTCACTATCTCTCCTTCGGACACGTCAAAGGATATGCCCTTGATGGCATGTATGCTTCCGTAATAAACCTGCAGGTCCGAAACCTTCAATATCTCTGCCATTTACGCATCATCCTTTCCGCTTACCGAGATATGCCTCTATAACATCATCATTGTTCTGTATCTCCTGAGGCGTACCCTTAGCTATTATCTTTCCGAAATTCACTACCACGATATTCTCACAGATACCCATTACCAGCTTCATATCGTGCTCTATCAGCATTATCGCTATGTTAAACTCATCCCTGATCTTCCGGATATTGTTCATGAGTTCTTCCGTTTCGGAAGGGTTCATGCCTGCTGCAGGCTCATCAAGCAGAAGCAGCTTCGGTTCCGTTGCCAGGGCTCTTACTATCTCCAGTCTTCTCTGGGCTCCGTAGGGAAGTGAGCCGGCCACATCCGATGCCAGATCCGACATCTCGAAAATATCGAGCAGCTCAAGAGCCTTATCATGAGCCTTCTTCTCCTCACTCCTGTATCTCGGAAGTCTCAACACTCCTTCTATGGAAGTATAATTGATATGATTATGAAGACCGATCTTAACATTCTCTTCAACAGTAAGCTTGTCAAAAAGCCTTATGTTCTGGAAGGTACGGGCAATACCTGCGCGGTTTACCTTCTCCGGTGTCATGCCCGCGGTATCGGTACCGTCAAGCAGTATCACGCCGCGGCTTGGTTTATACACCTTGGTCAGGAGGTTAAAGATCGTGGTCTTTCCCGCGCCGTTAGGTCCGATCAGGCCTTTGATCTCTCCGTGCTCTACTGAAATATTGAATTCATCAACGGCAGTAAGTCCGCCGAAATCTATGCCCAGATGCTTTGTCTCAAGTACAGGGGTCTTCTTATCAGCCATTTGCCTTTGCCTCCCCCTTTTCTTTTTTTGCGAAGAAGGCTTTTACCTTCTCGTTGTTGGTGGCGATCATCACCACGATCAGCACTATCGCATATACCAGCATGCGGTAATCCTGGAACTGGCGCAGTACTTCGGGAAGCACCGTCAGCAGCGCTGCCGCTATGATGGCGCCGGTCATATTACCTATGCCGCCCAGCACCACGAATACCAGCACGAGTATCGAGGTGTTGAAATCGAATTTTTTCGGTGCAACGGTCGAATAGTTGAGTGCATAGAGCACGCCTGCGCTTCCTGCGATGGCCGCGCTGGTAACAAAGGCGATGAGCCTGTACTTCGTCACATTGAGTCCCGAAGCTTCGGCTGCTATCCTGTTATCTCTTATGGCCTTGATCGCGCGTCCCGTACGGCTCTCAACCAGATTCTGTATGATCACCAGGACTATCAGCAGGAGTATAATGCCTGCGATAAAGTCGGAGAGTTTCTTGATCTGAGTTGCTCCCATGGGTCCGTTTAATATCATCTTTCCCGTAGGCTCCATGCCCAGGGAATTCGCATCCATGATCGAAATATGCAGTCCCTTTGAATCAAGTCCCACATACATGCAGTTCATAACGTTCTTGATGATCTCGCCGAATGCAAGGGTGACTATCGCAAGATAATCGCCGCCGAGCCTGAG
>JAEEIK010000113.1 GCA_016281335.1 Lachnospiraceae bacterium
ATCGAAATCGGAACCGCCCTTGCCGCCGCCGATAGGCAGTGTGGTAAGGCTGTTCTTGAATACCTGCTCGAAACCGAGGAACTTGATTATTGAAAGGTTTACCGAAGGATGCAGACGGATACCTCCCTTGTAAGGTCCGATAGCATTGTTGAACTGTACACGGAAACCTCTGTTTACCTGAACCTGGCCGTTATCATCAACCCAGGGTACACGGAACATGATCTGACGATCGGGCTCTGTGATACGCTCAAGGATAGCAAGCTTTCTGTACTGCTCCTCGTTAGCGTCCACTACGGGGCGGAGAGAGTTGAGAACTTCAGTCACTGCCTGAAGGAATTCAGGCTGATCAGGGTTCTTTGCTTTTACTTTTTCAAGCACTTCATCTACGTAAGACATTTTGATTCCTCCTTGTTTTGAAAAAATAGGCGATACAAAACGCACGCACACACGCCGTTTCAGTACCGCCATTGGTATACTTTATTCACTTTGTCCTTCGCAGGACTTTTCCATATTAGCAGACCTGCTGACAAAATGCAAGCCCGTTTTTTCTTCTGCGGATAAAAGCTTTTCCCGCAGTCTGCAAGCGTTCCTCAGTCGAATACCACTTTTACGCTGCCGACCGTTTTCTCGGGCGCGATATACAGCTTCACGAAATCACCGCTTTTCACATTGTGTGCGGCCTGCTCTGCCTTTGTAATGCTTGCATCTGCGATCGTGATCGTGCCGGCTTCATTATTCCCTATGGTCTTGTTGAACCAAAGCAGGCGAAGATCGAACTTTCCGCCCTTATCCGTAACTCTGGCTACCATTGCCTCCTGAACCCAGGCATTCTGCTCCACAAAATCAGGCTCAGCCGCTTCTATACGCGCCTTCTGCTCCGGCGTCAGCGCCGCCACCATTTCATCTCTCTCTTTTGCATCCTTCTTGGCTATCATATAAACAACAGCAACAATAGCAACGAGTACAACTCCGACTATAACATAGGGCATGAATCTTTACCTCCTATCAGACTATCTTACTATCTTTTCAAAATCTGCTTTCGGATGCTTGCAGATCGGACAGATAAAGTCGTCGGGCAGTTCCTCGCCCACATACTCATAGCCGCAGATCGTGCAGCGCCAGATAGTCTCGCCCTTCGGGGTGGTGCCGACAGCCTGGGGCTTCGGCTTGATGTTGTTCTGATAATACTCGTAGGTGCAGGAAGAAGTATCGGAAAGCACCGTCATAAACACCGGCTCGCAGATAAAGAGCGTGTGCGATCCCAGATCTGCGGTACTCTCAACCTTCAACGAGAAATATGCATTCGTTCCTGCAGTTATATAGGGTATCCCGTTCTCTGCGATCGCATAATCCGATGCAGGATAATCCGCGCCGAACTTATCCACGTCCCTGCCGGACTGAAAACCGAAATGTTTGAACAGCTCAAACTTCGCATCATTGCTGATAACGGAGATATTGCACAACCCCGTTTCCTTCACCATATCGTGGGTGTAGTTTGCCTTGTTAATCGCAATGGAGATGCGGTTCGGCTCCGACGCCACCTGCATGGCGGTGTTGGTGATGCAGCCGTTCATCTTGTCCCCCTGCTTCGCCGTACACACAAACAGTCCGTAGGACAGCTTAAACATTGCCTTTGTATTCATCTCTGCCATTTCGTAACCCTCCTAATCTTCTCTCAGATCATTCGATCCTCTCAGGATGACGCTGCAAATGCTGCTCCGCTTAATAATTCTCCTCGTGTACCTCGAAATAGGCCTGCGGATGCGCACATACAGGGCATACCTCGGGAGCTTCCGTTCCGACTACTATATGTCCGCAGTTGCGGCACTCCCATACCTTTACTTCACTCTTCTTGAATACTTCCTGCATCTCTATGTTCTTAAGCAGGGCACGGTATCTCTCCTCATGGGCCTTCTCTATTGTAGCCACACCTCTGAATTTCTCGGCAAGCTCCGTGAAGCCTTCTTCCTCAGCAGTCTTCGCAAACTCCTCGTACATATCGGTCCATTCATAATTCTCGCCGTCAGCAGCAGCCTTAAGATTCTCCTCTGTATTGCCGATGCCGTTCAGTTCCTTGAACCAGAGCTTCGCGTGCTCCTTCTCATTGTCAGCTGTCTTCAGGAACAGCGCAGCTATCTGCTCATAACCCTCTTTCTTAGCCTTTGAAGCAAAATAAGTATACTTGTTTCTTGCCTGTGATTCGCCTGCAAAAGCAGCCTCAAGATTCTTTTCAGTTTTTGTCCCCGCGTATTTGTTAGCCATTATGATACCTCCTCTATTTTCTCCCGGTAAGCCCGGGAATTAATGTTTATCCAGATCGGTCTTCAGCTTCTCACGCAACTGCTCAATGGATAACCACTCACTGTTGGTTCCTGAACTGTATTCAAACTCCGGTTCCACGAGCTTTCCGCCGGGAATCAGATCACGATCTCTCCACCAGTCATAATGCGGGTAAATGATGAAATGCTTTTCATATTCATAGGTGTGCAGGGAATCTTCCCTTGTCACCATTATCTCGTGAAGCTTCTCGCCCTCGCGTATGCCCACTTCCTTAACAGCATACCCCGGATACATTGCTTCTGCCAGATCCGTTATCTTAAAGGAAGGTATCTTGGAAATGAAAGTCTCGCCGCCGCGCGCTTCCTCAAGTGCCTTGATCACCAGTTCAACGCCCTGTTCCAGACTTATCCAGAAACGCGTCATACGAAAGTCCGTGATCGGCAGCTCCTTCGCCCCCTGTTCAACCAATGTATTAAATAAAGGTATCACGCTGCCGCGACTTCCTGCCACGTTACCGTATCTTACAACAGCAAACCTGGTGCCATCCTCACCACCGTAAGCATTGGCCGCGCAGAAGAGCTTGTCTGATACCAGCTTAGTACCCCCATAGAGATTCACAGGATTTACCGCCTTATCGGTACTGAGCGCTACTACTTTCTTCACCCCGCACTCCAGCGCGGCATTGATCACATTTGTAGCACCATTGATATTGGTCTTGATTGCCTCCATAGGATTGTACTCACAGGCCGGCACCTGCTTGAGCGCTGCCGCATGGATCACATAGTCCACGTCCTTCATCGCCATCTCCAGACGCTTCTCATCCCTCACATCCCCGATAAAAAACCTGAGCCCCCCCTTATGCTCCTTATACCTGTTACTCATCAGGAACTGCTTATATTCGTCCCTGCTGTATATTATCAGCCTCTTAGGCTTGTAATGCTCCAACACATAATCTACAAAGTGATGTCCGAAGGATCCTGTTCCGCCGGTCACCAGCACACTGCTTCCGTTTAGCATTCAGCTGTACTCCTTTCGCTTTCTCAAACTCCTATCTATCTATTCTATCTCACAAGACTATCGCGGTCAACATATCAAATCTTATGTCATACAACTCCAAGTTTTTCTTTCAGTGCCTCCTGCAACACCTTAGAAAAATTCATTCCCGCTTCTTCAGCTCTGGTATTCAACCATTCCGGAATGGATAGAGTTTTTTTAACCGAACGGGTATTTACTCTTTTCGCATACTCCTCAGTGTCAGCATATATTTGATTAACAAATTCATCATTTTTTAAGTCTATTGACCGCATGTCCGTAGGAACAGGAATCTCTTTCTTGTCCTGTTCATAATCCCAAAGAGTCAGAGCCAAGACATCCTCAGCCATCATAATAGCATCCGCTAGATTATCCCCACAAGTATAACAACCTTCCAGATCCCTGAAAACCACTGAATACCCTCCGTCCTCAGGAGTAAATACTGCCGGATAAACATATTTCGCCATAATCTCTCCTTTCCAGCCGTGCTTATATCAAACCGGCATCTTTCATAATACTAGTTGCTGTTCCTGTTTTTATTTCTTTACTTCCATGTCTGGGCACTCTTATCTTCTTTCCCGTTAATGGACTGATCCAGGTATCATGTTCTTTACCGTGTTTTACCAGAAAACAACCGGCCTCTTTCAGTTTTTTTATTAATTCTGATGTTTTCACTAAAGATTCCTTTCTTTATATTATCACGTATTATTACGTATTGCAACAACATTGCGCGCATCCATTTTTGTCGTTTTTTTCATTTTTACGAATTATCTCTCAAAAAAATACTTACTCCCCTCCCATCATAGCCTCTATATACCCCAGCAGCCTCTGCCGCTGGCGCTCATCCATGCCATGATAGCTCTTGATCACATTACCCATTTCGGTATCCTTGTCGATCACATACCATGAAGCATTGTTTCCTCTGGTTCCGGTATTCTCTATCCCGGACAGCAGCCACTCCGGAGTCACATCCAGAACTTTACAGATGATCATTATCTTCTCGGATGTCGGATTGGTTCTCTTGCTTTTCCACTCGCTGATAGTACTCGGTGATATCCCTGTCTCCTCCGAAAATGTCTTCTGCGACATATTCAGCTGTCTTAACTTCTCAAATATCCTGTCGCTGATAGTCATATCCACATCTCACTTTCCGCCACACATATACATAGCTCACTTGAAATATTCCGGTTCTATAAACACTTTTTGATCAGTTCCTTATCATCCATTGCAAGATCAAGTATCCTGGATAAAACAGATGTGTAGCCCTTTCCCAGAGCTCTGGCTTTAGACAAAGTCTGAGGTGATAATCTCAGCGTTACGGTCTGCTTTTTTCTATTCTCCCTCTTTAAGTCAGCTATTCGTTTAAACTCATCCAATTCCGCATCCGTCAATTCCGGAGAATCTTCGTCGTATACAATCGGTAGTGCCTCAGTTTTTCTCAGTATTTCGAGCTGTTCATCTGTTAACGGTGTATCTATATCAATACTCTTTCTGACAGTCATAATACTTTTTGCGCTCCTTTCCGTTGGCAAGCCTTGCCGAAATGATCCTGATGCTTTCATCCCGTTCCGTATACACCACAAACAAAACTGTGATTTTGTTGTTTATCGATCCAATTATAATATACCTGTCCTCATCAATACTATGTTTTTCATCATAGTATTCTATACGATTCTTATCAAAAAAACATGAGCTGCAAGCGAAAAATCTATACCATGCTTACTTATATTCTTTTGCTCTTTCTGTTCATCCCATTCAAATACCATATGCTACTTCTCACTTAGTATGATAAGCCAACGCAACACAAAACGCAACACATTTATCGCATATCTTCCTTGTGGACCATAATATTGTCCATTTCTTATTTATCACAATTTCCATTTATACGAATTATAACTCAAAAATATAACTTGTCAACACCCTTTCCCCAAGAATATCTCCGCTATGTAGCTCTTCATCTGGTGCCAGGTGGCGAAGTTGGGACTTATCTTCCACTCCAGGCAGCCGCTGAAGAATATAAGATTCAGTATCACGAAGAAGGCGCAGGCCGCGTACACGAACACCACAGCCGCCCTGACATAGGCCGCATTCTTCTTTCTGGCCGTCTCCTGCCATATGCGTATACTGTTGTCAAAGAAGGCCGCCAGCGGCAGCGCGAACACGCAGAGTATGTCGCAGTGCATCCTCTCGCCATAGGCTGTTCCCAGCCACCAGCACCACCAGGCCGAGACGAAATAAGTCACCGCCGCAAATATCACCCACTGAGCCAGGCGATACTCCGGATTCTCCTTCCGGAAAGCTATCATGCCTATCACCGCCACCAACAGTATCGGGCAGAAGATGAACAGCCCCTTGGCATCGCTGAACAGCACCCGCAGCACCTGCGGTTTCAGCGCATAAGGGAACCCTTGTCCGCCGTAGCTGTATATGACCCAGGCTCCGTTCATTATCCTCCATAATATGAACTGTCCGCCCACCGGCAGAGCAAACGCCAGCAGCTGCGGTATCAGCCGCAGGCCAAATATCTTCTTCAGCCTCAGCCCAAAACTCTTCATATCCGTTACTTTGTAGAACAGATACGCCGCGCCCACAGCCACATTTGTATTCCTGACTATGAAACATAGTCCCAGCAGCAGGCCGAGCAGCGCATCCAGCAGTATCGCATTCTCCTTATTTCGCTTCTCCTCATAATAGTCGATGTAACAGAAGAACGCCGAGCATGCAAAGAAACCATAGACATGCGAAAAGCTGCTCATGTCCAGCACATACTCCGGCAGCATTGTTCCCAGAGTGAGTCCGACGCAGGCAAGCAGCGACGCCGACGAAGAATACTTTTTCCTCAACAGCCTGTATATAAAACTTATCCCCAGCGCAAAGTAGAAGAACGCCGCCAGCGACACAGCCCCGTGAAACTGCCTCGCCAGCCCGTGTTCCATATCCATGCCAAAGAGCTTTGATATCAGACAGGTCAGCAGAAGGAAAGGCGTCTCCAGCAGCGTCGCTCCGCAGGGATAGCTGATCATCCCGGTATTTGCCAACTTCTTATCCAGGAATATCCGCTGAAAATACGCATAATAGGTGAGTCCGTCCGAGCGTATATTATCTCCGCCTCTGCCATGGAAGTAAGCAAGCGTCACCAGTGCTGAGATAAGCAGAAATACGATAAATCCCGGCTCGCCCTTACCCGCGGTCTTCTTAGCGCTCCGTTTACTCATATATCTCCACCTCCGTTATGGGCCAGTGTCCCGCAGCCTCTGCTCCATAAGTAAAGGCCAGATACATCCCGCTATGCGGAATCTCGAACTTATATACAGTAATATCCCCGTCAACAGACTGGGTATATGAACATCGCTCAAACTTCTCGCCGTCTTCCGACATGAATATCCCCATAGGCACAGTTGCATATTCCGACACATTCCTGATACGCAGCTCACTAACAGACCTTGATGCCTTAAATTTAATATGTACATTACTTCCCGGCTCAAATGTTTCAAGACAGCCCCAGGTGGTCTCCACATCGCCATCGATCATCATCATGCTGTTATAGCCTTCCCCATCGGATATCCTCTCGATCCCGTACTTCGAAGTATAGTCACCCACGCCGTTTATCTTCAGGATCAGAAATACTATGTAAATAAACAGCAATGCCGCGATTATATACCACATCGCGGCACTGTTCTTAAGGTTTTCTTCCTCACATCTTTGCATCCAGGCTCTTCCCCGTCTCTATGTGTTTGAAGTTCGGCAGGTAGTCGCCGATCAGCTCCACCACCTCTTCCTTCTTCATCTCGGGCTTGTCGAAGAGTTCCTCGAAGCCCCTGCATATCTCCCGCACCTTCTCTCTGTTGGGCGCAGGCTTGCTCTTGATGATGCCGAGAGCCTTGTAGCTGTCCATGTTTATCTTCTCGTCATCGGTGTAGAATTCCTCATAAGGCTTCTCGCCGCTGGTATCGGAGGTGAAGAAGTGCACCGGATACTCTTTGCTTCCGGCTTTCAATGCCGCAGCCGCAGCTATCGCTTCCTCATCGCTCCTGCACTTCAGCACCTTGTAGCCCTGCTCCTGCAGAAGCTTCTCCGCTATCTCATCAAAGCTCATCATCTGGCTCTCTTCGAGCTTCGGGAAATATATCTCCCTGTTAAGTCCCAGCAGTCCTGCCATCATGCATATCTGCCCGCTCTCCTCAGGTGATACGAAATATCTCTTCACATCCAGCGGCGCCGACAGTGGTTGCAGGAATGAAAGCCTATGCATGAAACCGTCGGGCAGCGAACCGTTGGAAAAGGCCACATTCGCAAAACGCGCCGTGCTCACCATGAATTCATCGGAATAAGATAATATCAAGTCCTCCATTATCCTCCTGGATGCACCCATGATATTCACAGGATTGGCTGCCTTATCAGTGGATACACAGAAATAATGCCTAGGCGAATACCTCTCCAGAAGCTCGAGCAGATTTGCCGCATGCAGCAGGTTGTTGGTGATCAGCGCCTCTATCGAATATATATCCTTCTCGCTCCTCACATGTTTATGTGCCGAGAAGTTGGCCACCACATCAAAACCCTTGTGGCTTAAGAACATCTTCTTGAAAACCTTTGAGCTGTAATCCATAGGGTAGGGTATGTACTCAGGCGGCATGTAACAGCCCGAACTCCTGAGTCTCCTTGTCAGCTCCGCCAGCGCGTTCTCATTGATGTCCACCACCACCAGCGATGCCGGCTTAAAAGGCAGTATAGCCCTTATGAAAGAAGAACCGATGGAACCTGCTCCACCTATCACGAGGAACCTCTGTCCCTCTATCCTGTCAATCAGATCCTGCTCATTATTCTTTATATCGTCGAGGAACATGCTCTTCTCTCTCTTCGTCACATACTCCCCTATAAACTTATCCAGATTAAACATTTATATCTCCTTCACCCACAGTCCATGCAGATTACAATACTCATACACCGCCACAGCGCTGTCACCCGCAGCTAATACAAACTCTGCCACCGGCTTCTCCTCGGGCTTCAGATATTTTATCTGACATCCGTTCTTAGTCTCCAGCGCGATGAACTGTATATAATGAGCCTCCAGCATCGGATGCTCCACCTCGCCAACCTGCACCTTTACGGTATTTCCTTCAACAGTTACAGCGGGCACATGCTTCTCATATGCTCCGTCAGTAGCTCCGGGCACCATCTCCTTCATAGGCTGTCCGCAGCATACCACAGGCACGCCTGCATCATTGACTTTGGTGATAATGTTTCCGCAATGCTCACATCTGTAAAACTTCATTTGCTAACCCTCCTTATCCCATAAGTATTTTTCAAAAGCCTCTGCAATTATACCACAAATTTACATCCAGCGTCTACATATCTCCATATATGTACTTAAGCCTTTCATACAGTTTAGTGGCATTCATTTCAGGCGACAAAGCCTCTCTTATCCTGAGTTTTGCTGCCTCACCGAGTTTTTCTCGTTTATCGGGATTATCATAAATTTCCCTCAGCTTCTTAGCCGCGTCTTCTGTATCCGGCTCAGCCCAAATCGTCCCTCTCACATACGGTTTATGAGTAACCTTAGTTTTTATCAGCCTGTACTTTACCGGGCAGCCGCAGCTCTCATCCAGAAACTCGGCAGTTGAGGAATAATCAGTTCCCACTACCACTCCGCCATAACTCATCACTTCCGCTAAGGGCAGACCAAAGCCCTCTGCTCTGTGCAGGCTTATCAGCGCATCCGTTGCGGTTTCCATCTCCTTTACTTCTTCCCAGGGCATCAGGCTGTCTA
>JAEEIK010000114.1 GCA_016281335.1 Lachnospiraceae bacterium
CGGTGACATACAAAAGAAAGCCACCGGCGCAGGTGACTTTCTGGTTGAAGAATTACAATTCTCCGAGTTCACGAAGCTCTTTTTTCAGAACTTCAATACGATTCATCAGCAGATGCATCGTATCCTCTAAGAGATCCAGTTCCAGTTTCATTTTTGTAGTTCTGAGCTGGACTTCTGGATCTTCAAAAAAGAAGAAAAAGAAGGCAAACACCTCCTTTCAGTGAGGATAGAAGCCTTTCCGTAATGCGCCTTACAGAGAGGCTTCAAATTTATTATAGCATATTATAACAGGTGTTAAAACCATTTATGGTTTTACATAAAAAGAGAGCCGCCGGCGCAGGTGACTCTCGCTAAGCTGACACTTAGAGCATTTCTACTCTGCGGATAGCCTCGTCAATGGCAGCATGAGCGGCCATGAGCTGGTCTATCGCGCGGTCAATCAGATCTTGTTGCATTTCGAGCTGTTGGGTAAGTGAGCTCTTCTGCACTTCAGGATCTTCAAAAAAGAAGAAAAAGAAAGCACACACCTCCTTTCCAGGGGATGGAAGTTTTTCCGCAATGCGCCTTGCGGAAAGCTTCTGTAATATTATTCGGCATAAGCGAGCCGGAATAAACAGGGAAATTGAGGAGAAACAGAAAATGTATGATGCATCACAGGAAAAAGTTTATGAACATGACCGTTACAGCGTAATAAAACGTGTTACCGCATACGGTACGGTATATTCCCTCGTAAGAGCGGGATCGCCGTTCTTCATCGGAACGTTTATGTCGCTTACTTCGGCCATTGAATCAGCAGATGAAGCCGCCGTCAGAGAAAGGAAAGGTGAACATCCTTATGCCAAAGAGTAAACTTGCAGACATGATAAGTCATAAGTCGGATAACGACTATATTACAAATCTGGTTGCGAACATCAATTATGAAATGTTCCGTAAGAAGATCACGGTCAAGGACATTTCAAAGAAAACAGGTATAGCAGAAGCCACATTCAGACTGAGAATGAACGAGCCGGGAACGTTTAAGCAGAGCGAGATCGTTCTTATTGCCGGAGCACTCAAAGTCAGTCCGTGGACGCTTGCCACGAAGCAGCTGAAGTATTCGGAGGTGAGGGCTGATGCATAAGAAAGATATAGCAGGCGATAAGATACGTACATTCTGCATTGCCGTTTCACTGGTGCTTATGATCATCGACTGCACCTGTATAGCGACACAGTTCGCTGTGTCATACCTCTGGATAATCAGATATATGTACATACCGCTCTATGTGACAGCTGCATATATCACCATGCAGAAGCTCATTGACGATGACAGACGTCTGAGCCTTGAAAAGATCAGAGCGAGAAAAGAAAAGATCCGTAACCAGTGGATAGCCGATTACGAATCTTTCAGAAGGGAGATGCACGGAGTAGTAAATGAAGAGCAGGGAAGCAGGAGAGCAGGAAGCACTCATTGAGTGGGCGTATTTCATGGAGGCACAGTTCCCGGAACTGGAGCTCCTCTATCACATCCCGAACGGCGGAAGCCGTCACAGGATAGAAGCGATTCACCTGAAACAGCAGGGAGTTAAAGCAGGCGTACCGGATCTTCATCTTCCGGTAGCAAGAGGCGGATATCACAGCCTGTATATCGAAATGAAGGTAAAAGGCAACCGACCGACACCGAAACAGATACACTGGCATATGATGCTCGTGGAACAGGGCAACAAAGTCGAGGTGTGCTATTCATTCGATGAAGCCAAGAACGTGCTCCTTGATTATCTTAAATCCACACGGGTGGAATAAAATCAATGTGGCAGAAATGCCACATAAAAAAGTCATCTAAAAGTCCGGTAAAGTACCGGAAAAGTCCGGACAGTTCATAAAAGGGCAGAAAAAAAGCTCACCGCAGAGAAACAGTGAGCTTTTTCATAACTTAACTTTGTTGGACTGGTTGCGACAATCCATTAATCACATTATAAACGATTGTCCCCGAAAAGTCAACAGTATTTTTATGAAGGGAAGAAAATTTTATGGAAAAAGCATATTTTGAGTATAACGGAAATAACAAAGTAGGTAAACTTATAGCAAAACCGACCGCAGATGCACTCCTGACCTTCTGTGAACAGGAGCCTGAATTCGAACAGGCGATCGAACAGAGCGGCAAGAGCTTTGATGACTGTATAAAAGAAATAGCAGGAGGTTTCAGTGCCTCTAACCCTGCTTGTTCTGACTTCACAGTATTCAAAAAGGCAGTACAGTTCTATTTCCCCGGTGCAACTATCAGCTATAACATGGACATCCACCTGAGTGGAACGGTGGAAGCCAAAGAAAAGAAGCTGTACAAGAAGCCGGAAGTGATACCGCCACCGCCTGTATCAGCACCGAAGCCGTCCGCATCCGCATCAGCTTCAAAGAAGCTCACCCTCAACCTCGATGACTTACTGGACTTCTGACGAGGTGACGATTATGAGGGGAATGACAGACAAGGAGCAGTACGCACTCCGGCTCATTGAGAGCACGGACATTGACAATGACGAGTGGGAGGAAATGCAGCGTGAGTATTTCCCGCACTACGGACTTTATCACAGAGAAGACGATCACCAGGTTGTTTTCTGTACGCACTGTGAGCAGTGGTTCAATGCGCATACAAGCAGTACCAGGCTGACGTCATACGGTTCAAAGAGGTTCAGCACAAAGAGAGCGGTTCACGGTGAACGTGATACCTGTCCGCTGTGTGAGCGGGGCATTACATACCTTGCAGACGGCAGAGGACGCAGAAAGCACAGGGATTCAAGAAATTTCTCCGTATTCAGAGCGATATCTGACACAGAGCTCATTATCCGCTGCTATCGAATCGACAGAGAATTCAACGAACCCGACAGCGGTAGCCTGTTCGGTGAGATATGCGATCATATTTATGATTTCACAGAGTGGGAAGTCTGCCGTTACTATTTCAGTATTGGTGAACCGCCTATGAGATTTCTTCCTAAGCCTGAAAAGCAGGAAAACGGCAGATGGGAAATCGTCTGGAAAAAAGCCGCGGAGTGTAAAGAGCCGGTATTCACTACAACTCCATACGGTGTAGCTGATAACAGTCATACGCTCATAAGCAGTGAGGTTATTGGTGAAACACAGTTCAGGTATATCGAAGAAGCAATAAACGACTTTTGTCTGATATCTTCAAGACAGCATGATTATCTGTCAACGCATATCATCACTGTTCTCGGTGAATACTGTCATCATCCTCAGATCGAATATCTCATAAAGACAGGATTTTCAAGCCTTGTAGCCGACAAGCTTCAGAAACAGATGTGCGGTATCAGACTGAACTGGAAGTCGAACAACGTCAAGAAGGTCCTCGGCATGACTGCAGAGGAAATGGAACTTCTGAGCGGGTGGGATACGAGGGAGATAGCACGCTACAAGGAACTTCGCCGGCGTGACACAAAATCCACTCCGGCAGAGATAGTTGAACTTCTGAACGGCACTCACGGGTTTTA
>JAEEIK010000115.1 GCA_016281335.1 Lachnospiraceae bacterium
CCCCTGTTTCTCGCATCGCGCAGTGAAGGCACGCCTTTGCCTTTCAGCCTTACCCTGGTATCCGTCTGGGTTCCGGGCTTTACCTCATATATAACGGGACCGTCAACGGTCTCTATCACGATATCACCGCCGAGGGCTGCTATCGCGAAACTGACAGGCACTGTCGAGAAGATGTTCTGATCTTCTCTCTGGAAGATCGGATGGGGACTTACTACAGCTTCTACAAGCACATCACCTCTCGGTCCGCCGTTGGAACCGGGTTCACCGAGCCCGCTCATGCGCTTGCACTGGCCGTTGTCCACGCCTGCGGGGAATTCCACCGCATATTTCTTTCTCATGGAAACATAACCCGTTCCGCGGCAATCCGGACATTTGTCTTTTATTATCTTTCCGGAACCGCCGCAATCGGGACAGTTCTGAACATTCCTTATCACACCGAACATGGACTGCTGGGTATATACCACCTGGCCTTTACCGCCGCACTTCGAACAGGTCTCCGCACTGCTGCCGGGCTTTGCACCGCTTCCCTTACAGGTAGCGCATTCTTCCTTGACATTAAGCTCCACTTCCTTGGTGCAGCCGAATACGGCTTCCTCAAAGCTCATGCGCACACTGGTCCGCAGGTTCGCACCCTTCATGGGGCCATTGCCTCTGCCGCCCCTTGACCTTCCGCCGCCAAAGAAATCACCGAAGATATCTCCGAATATATCCGAGAAATCCATGCTGCCGAAATCGAAACCTCCGAAGCCGCCTCCGCCTGCTCCGCCTTCAAATGCGGCATGTCCGAACTGGTCGTACTGTCTTCTTTTTTCCGCATCGGAAAGAACGGCATACGCTTCGGATGCCTCTTTGAATTTTGCTTCGGCTTCCTTATCACCGGGGTTCATATCCGGGTGGTATTTCTTCGCCAGCTTTCTGTATGCTGCTTTTATAGCGGCATCATCGGCAGTTTTTTCTACGCCGAGTACCTCATAATAATCTCTTTTATCAGCCATGTCGGTTCACATCCTTATAACGTAACACATGAGGCATAGCAAATGCCCCATGTGTTGATCCTTTATTTTTTCTTTATTCTGCTTAGATTTCCTTGAAATCTCCGTCAATGATATCATCGGCACCGCCTGCATTACCGGAAGCTCCACCGGCGTTTCCGCCCATGCCTCCCATTCCTCCCATGCCGCCCATGTTCATGTTCGACATATCGGGACCTGCACCGCCTGCTGCACCCTGCATGTTCTCATACATCTTGGTGAAGAGACCGTTAGCTTTCTCCATCATGCTCTCCTGTGCAGCCTTGATCTGGCCTACCTGATCCTCCGTAAGTTCAGTATCCTTGGTGCTCTCCAGCAGGTCTTTCAGTTTCTTCAGCTCATCCTCCAGTGAAGCCTTCTCGGAAGCATCGATCTTGTCACCTACTTCATTAAGTGCCTTCTCTACCTGGAATACCATGGAGTCGGCATCATTTCTTGTATCGATGGCTTCCTTACGCTTCTTGTCCTGAGCTTCATACTCTGCAGCTTCCTTTACTGCCTTATCGATATCTTCATCGCTCATGTTGGAGCCGGCGGTAATGGTGATATGCTGCTCCTTGCCGGTACCCAGATCCTTTGCGGATACGTTAACGATACCGTTGGCATCTATATCGAAGGTAACCTCTATCTGAGGTACACCGCGCCTTGCGGGAGGTATACCGTCCAGTCTGAACTGGCCGAGGCTCTTGTTGTCTTTTGCAAACTGTCTCTCACCCTGTACCACGTTGATATCAACTGCGGTCTGGTTATCTGCTGCCGTAGAGAATACCTGGCTGTGCTTTGTAGGTATCGTAGTATTTCTCTCGATCAGTCTGGTAGCAACGCCGCCCATGGTCTCAATTGAAAGTGAAAGCGGTGTTACATCGAGGAGCAGGATCTCGCCGGCGCCTGCATCACCTGCCAGCTTACCACCCTGGATGGAAGCACCGATAGCTACGCACTCATCGGGGTTAAGGCTCTTGCTGGGTTCCTTGCCGGTCAACTGCTTTACCTTCTCCTGTACTGCAGGAACACGGGTGGAACCACCTACCAGCAGTACCTGTCCGAGTTCGGAAGGATTAAGTCCCGCATCCTTCAGAGCGTTCTGTACCGGAACTGCAGTACGCTCGATCAGGTCGTGGATCAGCTCTTCGAATTTAGCTCTTGTAAGGTTCAGATCCAGATGCTTGGGTCCGTCCTGTGTTGCAGTGATGAAGGGCAGGTTGATATTTGTGGTAGTGGAAGCCGAAAGCTCCTTCTTAGCCTTCTCTGCAGCTTCCTTAAGTCTCTGCATAGCCATCTTGTCGTTTGACAGATCTACGCCTTCGGCTTTCTTGAACTCATCCAGCATCCAGTCGGTAACTCTCTGGTCAAAGTCATCACCACCGAGTCTGTTATCACCGCTGGTTGCAAGCACTTCGATAACGCCTTCACCGATCTCGATGATGGATACATCGAAGGTACCGCCGCCTAAGTCGTATACCATTATCTTCTGCTCTTTCTCATTATCAAGACCGTATGCAAGAGCTGCTGCCGTAGGCTCGTTGATTATACGCTTAACTTCAAGACCTGCGATCTTACCGGCATCCTTGGTTGCCTGTCTCTGTGCATCGTTGAAGTATGCGGGAACAGTGATGACTGCCTCTGTAACTTTCTCGCCAAGATATGCCTCTGCATCCGCTTTCATCTTCTGCAGTATCATTGCAGATATCTGCTGGGGTGAATACTTCTTGCCGTCGATGGTACGGCCCCTGTCGGTACCCATATCCCTCTTTATCGAGGAGATGGTCTTCTCCGCATTGGTAACTGCCTGACGCTTTGCAGGCTCACCTACCAGTCTCTCACCTGTCTTTGTGAAAGCCACAACAGACGGTGTTGTCCTTGACCCTTCGGTATTTGCTATAACTGTCGGCTTACCGCCTTCCATAACAGCTACACATGAGTTTGTTGTACCAAGATCGATTCCTATGATTTTTCCCATGATCTTTTCCTCCTTATATCTGAAAGTTAATTAATGTACTTATTTATTCAAACTTGGCGGAAGCTAGTTAGCAACTTTCACCATGCTGTGTCTTACAACGTTCTCACGGTACATGTATCCTTTTTGAAGTTCTTCGACTACCACGTTTTCACCGGCTTCCTCATCTTCAACATGCATCACTGCATTGTGGAAGTTCGGATCAAATTCCTGCCCTACTGCTTCGATGGGCTTTACTTCCAGCTTTTCCAGCTCGTCCATCAGCTGCCTGTATACCTTCTGCATTCCCTCGGCAAATGCTGTCTTTGCCTCTTCCTCAGGGATCGCAGCCAGTCCTCTTTCAAAGTTATCTACTATCGGAAGGAGCTTTTCTATCACGCTCTTTGCTCCTGTCTCAAACATGGCCTGCTTTTCTTTTTCGCTCCTTCTCCGGAAGTTGTCGAACTCGGCCATCTGACGCATCACTTTATCATTCAGCTCATCGAGCTTTTCCTGCATCTTATCTTTCTTCCCGTCTTCGGAAGTTTCTTCTTTTCCTTCCTCTGCCGGGGCTTCTTCCGATACCTGTGAAGCTTCTTCTGTTCCTTCCTTATCTTCGACTTCTTCGGGGCTTTCTTCGGCTTCTTTCTTTTCTTCCTTTACTTCCTCTTTTGTTTCTTCTTCCTTCAGCTTTTCTTTCTCAGCTTCTTTTTTCTTCTTGTCAGCCATCTGGATCCGCTTCCTTTCTCCTGTTATATATTCTTTCCAGCTCGTCCTTCATGGTCTTAAGGCTTGCCACCACCTTCTCGTAATCCATACGTTTCGGACCTATGATCGCGATGCTTCCTCTCATTCCCTCTTCCAGTTCGTAAGTCGCCGTTACCACGCTGCAGTCCTTCATGGCCTTGATGGGCGATTCCTCACCTATATAAACCTGGATGCCCGTATTCTGCTCGTCTGCCAGGTTCTCCGTCGCCAGTTTGGCCAGAGCTTTCTTTTCTTCAAAGGTTCCTATCAGCTCGCTTGCTCTCTCGTTGTCCGCCAGTTCCGGATATTTGAAGAAGTTGTTGGCTCCGCTGGTGTATATCTCAAGGTCTTCCTCTCCCTTTATGGCCTGGGCTACGGCATCCATCACGGTTGCGACTAAGTCACTGTGTATGCCTGCCTGCTCCTTAATGGCCGTTATCATACCGAGATTGATCTCGTCTATGGAGAGTCCCGTAAGATGAGTATTAAGCAGTATATTGAGCTTCAGCAGCGTCTCATCGTTCAGCGGCTCGTCAACGGGTATCATCTCGTTTCGGATCACATTGCCTTCTACCACGATGACCGCCAGTATCTGAGTCTCATCAACTCTGGAAAGCTGCAGGAACTTAAGCTTGTTGCCTCTTATCTGCGGCGCGGACACCACCGTGGCGTAATTGGTGTTGGTGGCAAGTACTTTTGCCACATTCTTAAGCACCTTATCTACCTTGCTCTCGGCCTCGATCAGCATCTCTTTAAGTTCGCCGATCTCCCGGTCCTTTTCCTCCATCATGCTGTCCACATAGAGACGATAAGCCTGATCGGTAGGAATACGGCCTGCGGAAGTATGGGGCTGGATGATATATCCCAGTTCCTCCAGGTCGGACATCTCGTTCCTTATGGTAGCGGAGCTTAAGTTCAGATCCGTATACTTGGAGATGGTCCTGCTTCCCACGGGTTCGCCGGTCTCAAGATAGTTCCTGATCACCGCCTGCAGTATCTTCTTTTTTCTTTCGTCAAGTTCTGCTGACATCTGCTCTCCCTCGTTTGTTAGCACTCAACCAAAAGGAGTGCTAACATCTTTAATTAAGATAGCACTCCTTATCTTGAATGTCAACATATTTATAAGAAATTTTTCAAAATCCCAAAGCCGACCCGATAAGTTTAAGCAGAAAGGCCGCCAGCCAGGCCACCGCGCATTGGAACAACACTGTCTTCAGCGCAGTCCTTCCTCCCGCTTCCTTTTTAACGGTAGCTACTGCTGCCACGCAGGGAGTATACAGCAGGCAGAACACGAGAAATGACAGGGCCGTAAGTCCGCTCAGGGCCGCCTTTAAGCCTTCGGTCCCTCCGTACAGGACTGTAAGCATCGACACCACGCTCTCCTTTGCCAGGAAACCGGATATCAGTGAGGTCACCATCTTCCAGTCTCCGAAGCCCAAGGGCTTAAAGACAGGCGCGATCATCCCGGCAAGCAGTGCCAGTATGCTTTTTTCCGAGTCTTCCACCAGATGAAAAGACAGATTGAAGCTCTGCATGAACCAGACGACTATGGTTCCGATAAAGATCACCGAAAATGCTCTCTGTATAAAATCTTTCGCCTTGTCCCACATCAGCATCAGCACGTTTTTCAGCCCGGGAAGCCTGTAGTTGGGCAGTTCCATTACAAAAGGAACAGCCTCTCCCTTAAACAGAGTAAACTTTCCTATATGAGCAACCAGTATGGCTGTTATTATTCCGGTGAAATACAGTCCCACCATTACGAGCCCCGCATATTTCGGGAAAAAAGCCGCCGCAAAGAAGGCATATATGGGCAGCTTCGCGCTGCAGCTCATAAAAGGTATCAGAAGCTGCGTCATTTTCCTGTCCCTGTCGGAGGGCAGCGTCCTCGTAGCCATCACCGCCGGAACGGTGCAGCCGAAACCGATGAGCATCGGCACTATACTGCGCCCCGACAGGCCTATCCTTCTCAGCAGCTTATCCATCACGAAAGCCACTCTTGCCATATAACCGCTGTCTTCCAGCATGGAAAGGAAGAAATACAGCGTCACTATTATGGGCATAAAGCTTAAGACCGAACCGACTCCCGTAAACACCGCGTCTATCACAAGGGAATGTATGGCATCCGATACTCCTGCCGAAGTAAGCAGCGCATCAACTTTTTCCGTCAGCAGACCTATACCGCTTTCCAGCAGCCCCTGGAAAAAAGCTCCTATTACATTAAATGTAAGAAAGAATACCAGTCCCATGATCAGGATGAATGCAGGTATCGCTGTCCACTTACCCGTAAAGAACAGATCCAGCTTCCTGCTCCTTAAGTGTTCCCTGCTTTCTTTGGGTTTCACTATGGTCTGACTGCAGAGCTTATGTATGAAGGTAAAGCGCATGTCTGCCATGGCTGCAGCCCTGTCCAAGCCTCTCTCGGTCTCCATCTGACTGATTATCTTCTCAAGAGCATCTTCCTCGTTCTTATCAAGTTTAAGAGCATCCGCTACAAGCCTGTCCCCTTCTATTACCTTGCTTGCAGCAAAGCGGAGAGGTATGCCTGCCTTTTCGGCATGATCTTCTATAAGGCTCATTACCGCATGTATGGCCCTGTGCACCGCGCCTCCGTGATCATCCTTATCGCAGAAATCCTCACGTCCGGGCTTTTCCGCATATTTTGCTATATGTACCGCATGCCTTACCAGCTCTTCTATACCCTGGTTCTTCGCAGCCGAAATGGGCACCACCGGGATCTGCAGCAGCTTTTCCAGTCTGTTGATCTTTACCGCTCCGCCGTTTCCCGCCATCTCATCCATCATGTTCATGGCTACCACCATCGGTATATCCAGCTCCAGCAGCTGCATGGTAAGGTACAGATTTCTTTCTATATTGGTGGCGTCAACTATATTTATTATCGCCGAGGGCTTTTCTTCCAGGACAAACCTTCTCGAGACTATCTCCTCACTTGTATAAGGTGACATGGAATATATACCCGGCAGATCCACCACTTCGGTGTCAGGATATCCTATGATCTCCCCGCTCTTCCTGTCCACAGTCACTCCGGGAAAATTGCCTACATGCTGGTTTGAACCTGTCAGACGGTTAAACAGCGTGGTCTTTCCGCAGTTCTGGTTACCCACCAGCGCGAATTTTAAGGGACCTTTTATCTCTTTATCCGAGGTGTGCTCCAGGGAATAATCATGGGTATCCGCTTCCTCGCCCAATGCCGGGTGAGGTATGTCCGGCAGGAATTCCTTTTTTGCTCCCGCCGCATCAGCCTTCGTATCTCTTACATCTTCTATCTCTATGCTTTCCGCATCCGCAAGCCTGATGGTCAGTTCATAACCGGAGATCATCAGCTCCATGGGATCCCCCATAGGCGCAAATTTAATAAGGGAGACCTCCACCCCGGGTATCATTCCCATATCCAGGAAATGCTGCCTCAGAGCGCCTGAACCTCCCACGGTTTTTATCCTTGCCGTCTTTCCTTTTTCCAGCTCTCTTAAATTCACTGAACCATCCTTCTTTATGCCGACTTTATATTATGATAGATCACCTTGGAAGTGATCCCCTCTATCATGCCCAGCTTGCCCGAAAGCGCGCTTATCACGTCAGCCGGCGCCTCTATAGCTATGCTTATGATAGCCAGTTCTTCGCCGTTATGATGCTGATGAGGCAGCCCCATGCGTCCCAGTATATACTCCTGATAGCCGGACAATATGGCATTGATCTTCGGCGTCTGACTCATATCCGAAACTATGATACCTACCAGAGCTATCCTTTTTTCCATTTTCTTCCCCCTTAGACCTTTGATACCCTGCCCTGAGCAAGTACCAGCTTCTCTGCGTTAAGAAGCAGCGCATCTTCCGCGTCATGGCTTGCCATCAGCAGTGTCCTTCCCCCGCGCTTTGACAGTATCAGTTCTATTACCGTCTTCTTAGTTTCCTCATCCAGTCCCGCAAAGGGCTCATCCATTATCAGTATCTCCGAAGGATGCATCAGCGCCCTTGCTATGGCGACACGCCTCTTTTCTCCGCCGCTTAAGTTCTTTGAAGGGAGCTTAAGTACATCTTCAGGCAGAATCTTATCAAGCACATCTTTCAGTGAACCTTCACAGCCTGCTGCCTGCAGGTTTCTCAGGGCATTGGCTGAAGCTATCAGCCGGTCGTCCTGAAATACCATGCTCACATTCCTCTTTTCACAGCTTCCGCTGTCGGCATCCAGTATTCCCGCAAGTATATGGAACAGCGTAGTCTTGCCGCTTCCCGAAGGGGCGCTGAGGCAGTATATCCCCCCTGCCTTCAGTTCAAAAGAGGTATCCAGTATCACCCGTTCATTGTAGCATTTTTTCAGTTCTTTTACTACAATATCACCGTTGCTCATTTTCACTTCCCTGCGGACCGTGTTTACACCTTCCGGACAGGCTTTGGGCAATGTCCCGGTCTTCTTTATAATGAACATCAGCAGCTTTTCACTGATGAAACTTATCAGCAAAATAGTCACGATCCAGGCAAAGACCCCTGCCGTATTCAGATATATCTTATCCCTGTACAGCTGCTCTCCTATGCTCATCTTGGGAAGACCGATGATCTCCGCAGCTATGCCGGATTTAAAAGCCATACCGAGAGCCACCGAGAGCGCCGGGATAAGATACGGTCTGTATGCGTCTCTGTATATCCACAAAAAACGCTGCAGGCTGCCCATACCGAATACTTCCGCCATTTCCAGCAGTTTCTTATCGGTTTTTTTAAGACCTGTCAGCATGTTTTCATATATATTCGGAAACACTACCATGAAACTGATGCATAAGACCAGATATTTTACTCCCCACCATATCAGCAGTATCACCACCACTGCCGCCACGGGAACGGATTTGAGAAAGTTCACAAAGGGCTTGAGTATTTCTTCTGCAGCTGTAAATTTAAGTGAAACAAAGGCCAGGATAAAGCCGGCAAAAGAAGCTGCCGCAAAGCCTCCGATAATACGCAAAAGCGATCCCGCAACAGAGAGCCAAAAGGCTGACGTTTTCCCCTGTACTGCCAGCTCCCGCAGGGTTTCCGCGGGAGACGCAAAGTACACGGGATTGTTGACAAGGATCGCTGTAAGAAACCACAACAATACCCAGAAAAGTATTATCGCTGTTTTTTTAATGAACCTGTTTTTCACTTTACTCCCATATCCGAATAGAAGTCGTCAGCAGGCATTTCTCCGCCCACCGATGAAGGATCCGCATCATACAGCACCTGCAGATAGCCGGAAAGCGCGGACTTCATCTCTTCACCGGTCAGACAGACGATATTGCAGAAGGGAATTGCCTTCTGGGCAACCGGCGCCTTCTCGATTATGCCCGCATCAACGGTATACTGTGCTGCAGTCTCCGTATCGCTGTTTACAAAGTTCACGCTGTCCGCATGGTCCTTCACGAAATTCCTGACTGCCTCTTCATGTTCCTTCAGGAATTCTTTCCTTACCACGGTAACTCCTGTAAGCAGGCTGGAACCGTTATTCAGCGCATTCCATTCCTTAGTCATATCAAGTACTATGGAAAGACTTTCATTCTGTGAAAGAGCTGCGATAACAAAAGGCTGGGGCAGCATTCCCACCGCCGAAGGCTCTGCTGCCAGAGTTGCGGCCACTTCGGTTGCTTCGGATTTAAACTCTATCGTGACCTTATCTTCCAGGCCGTTGGCCTTTAAGAGATATCTCAGCACATACTCCGGAGTAGTCCCCGCGCCTGTGGTATACACTGTCTTTCCTTCAAGATCCGCAAATGAACTGATGCTGTCATCACCGCTCACCATATAAAGAACTCCCAGCGTATTGATATCTATGACAGCTATCCCGCCGTTTGTCTTTTTGTACAGAACGCTGGCAACATTAGCCGGTATCAGCGCTATATCCACCTCAGCTGAAGCAACCGCCGAGATCAGCACGTCTGCCTGTGTTTCCATCCTGAATTCATAATTTGAATCGTTCTGTTCGTGAATGAGCTTCACCAGACCTATCGATGTGGGCCCCTTAAGCGCTCCCACCCTGACTTTTGTGTCATCCTTTGCCGGGCTGCCGCAGCCTCCCACCAAAAGAAGTATTGCCATACAGGCAACAAATCTTGCTAAAAACCTTTTCATTTCCTCTCCTTTCTACTCAGCTCGAAGCTTTGTCATCAGGTTTTTTATTTTTTCCCTTTCGGGTATTGCACTATGACAGCAGGAAGATGTCTACTTCCTTGATCCACTTGTCCGGCTCAAAACAAGCCAGCTGCGCATGTCTGTATCCCTCAAACACTCTTATCAGCGTCTGCGGATTCATTTCTTTCATCTTTAATGCAGCCTTTTTAGCCAGCATCTCGTTTCCCTTAGTCCCGTGCATGAACATGATCTTCATGCCCGAATCATAAGTCTTGAAATTAAAATTGCCGAAAGCTCCGTCAATTATGTTTTTCACCGACTGATCTTCTATATTGTCGGCTATATTCAGATAGTTGCCGAGATACTTCTCCGGCAGGAATTCTTTTTTGCAGCTCTCAAGCGTCTTATAATCTCTCTGTCTGGTCTTGTGGACTATGCCCACATAACTCTGCTTCATGACCTCGGTAAGCACACCGGGCATCTTGAAAAGGGGCGCGCCGTCCAGCACCAGATAATCCACGGAAATACCCAGTGTCCCGGCCAGATTTGCAGCTATCCTTCCGCCAAGAGAAAGCCCGCAGAGCACATGGATCTTACCCTCAAAATTATGCAGCAGGTAATCCCTGATCATCTCGGTCTCTCTGTCCAGAGATTCAAAAATCGTAGTCTTGTCCTGGGAGTGTCCGTCAAGTTCTGGGATCACAACATAATATACCTTAGAAAAATACTCGGCGGCATCTTCCCAGATCTGCCACGGGGTCAGCATGCCGTGTATCAGTACCATTACTTCATTGCCCTGATTGCCAAAAGTACGAAACTCCATTTCATTCCCCCACATTATCGGTTTCGTGTCACGGCATGTATTATATAGCATCCCGCGGATAAATTCAAACCCCTCTTTAAAAACACAAAAAACGGGAACTGCAGCCGTTTTTTCCGGCCGAGTTCCCGTCAAATCCGATCATTTAAGTTTTTCTTATCCCGCGAAAGGCCCTGCCACTATCCTGCTGCGCTTTCTCCCGTAATAATCAGTGTCGAATACTATATCGCTTCCGTCGGGGGCTTCAAAGCGTTCTTCCGGTTCAAAAGCTTCTCCCAGGGTATCACTGCTGATCAGCGCTGCCTCCGGAAGATATGCCGCATAATCGCTGATAACTTCATAAATCCCGTTTTCACACTTCAGTTCAATGCTAACTTCATGAGTATCGTCAATTACGGCGTTCTCTTCTATATCGCAGGCCCTGGCGCCGTTAAAGAACACATTGCCCCCGGTCCATACCGGAAGCGGCATGTAATATCTGTCTCTTGACTCAGTAGCGCCTTCACCGCAATAGCCTGCAAAGTGGCTCTTCCACACCTCTTCAGTCATATATCCGCTGAAGGGCACGGTTCCGGCTGTCAGGTTATAATCATCCCATTCATCATCCTTAAGAGGTTCACAGATATCGATAAGGCCCTGTCTTAACTCGGGCTGCACGAATACATTATTGTAAAATCTCACATCCCCGTGGAGCACAGTCATAAAGCCGGTGATCGCCGTATCATGCGGCCTGTGTATCGGTGTATATCTGGGTGATGCATAAGTATTAGTCCCATTGCATACACCGCGTCCCACACCGGTGATCGCTCCCTTAAACAGATTATGTACAAAGGCTACGCCCTGGGCAGCCAGTCTTACACAACGCTCTGAGAGCATTATATTATTGTCTACAAGTGTCGGACCATGGGCTATCTCTATCCAAAGATCCTCACCAAGACCCAGACCTTGAGCGCATTCCGGCTTCAGCAGATGGTCTCTGGATAAACAGTTATCATGGAACAGATTGGAGCTTACCCTTGTTCCCTGACACTGCCAGTCCAGCCATATGCCGCGGGTACAGTCATGGAAATGATTGTTGCGAATGATCACGTCGATAGCGGCATGCAGCTTGATCCCGCCTATCTCGGCGCCTGCAAGATTTCTCTTGTTGTTGATATGATGTATATGATTGTTTTCTATCAGTGAAAATACGCCGCCCAGATTACCTACTATTCCTGTCTGTCCGCAGTCATGTATATCGCAATTCCTTATGATATGGGAACCTATGGTATCCTTGCTCCAACCGTCCAGCTGCGCGATCAACGAACAGTCCCTCTGAGTCTGGGCTCCGTCCTTGTACTTATACTTAAGCCATTTATTGTCATTATGCTGCTGCCTGTATTTTCCGAGAGATATGCCCCCGCACTTTGAATGTGATACTTCACAGTCTTCGATGATCCAGCCTTTTGACCAGTGAGGACCTATCATTCCTTCCTGTAGCGCAGTAGGCGGTGACCACTGTGTTGCGGCTTTTGTTACGATAAAGCCGGACAGAGTTATATAATCAACATGCTCGGCCACAGGCCAGAAGCAGTGAGGTCTTACATTTATTTCAACACATTCTTTATTCGGATCTTTTCCCTGAAAATTTGCATAGATCTCTGTCGCATCCTCATCCTTTGCCTGACAGGTATACCAGCAGTGTCTGGTAAAATCTATATCCCAAGACTGTCCGTAATACTCAGGCTTTAGTACTTTTTCAAGGCTGTCACATTCATACAGGGACTTGCCGTTTAAATATACCTCCCCTGTATGCACGGGCACCTGTATGTTCAGCCAGTCACCGCTGACATAAGTCTTATAGGGATTATACGAGCCAAAATGATCATTTGATATTTTAAGTTTCCATACATCATCCTCATATTTCTCCCAGGTCTTGAATTCATCAGCTCCGGTGATCACGGCTTCACGCCTCTTTACTGAACGGTATACTATCCTCTGCTTTTCTTTTCCCGCATTATAAGGGCTCACATCTTCACGATAAATACCCGGCAATACCAGCACCTCGTCTCCGGGCATAGCGACCGCTGCCGCTTCCCCTATCTTCTTAAAAGGCTTCTCCTTACTCCCGTCGCCGCTTAGGGCAACAAACGCATCAACATAATAGATCATTGTATTGTCCTCCGAATGAAACTGTTACGATTCAAATGTATATCTTTTTACAACCTGCCGCTAACTGATATTTGATAATTACCTACCGTTTTTTGCACTATGCCTGAAAGCAAAAAAGACGCCCCGCTTCAAAAAACGGGGCGCCCTTTATTCATTAGGGTAGGTAAATATTACTCAAGTGTAACCTTATCGCCATAGAGGCCTTCCCAAGCGCTTGTACGCTCGTCGATGATTGCCTGTCCGCCTGATGTTAAGTAATCAGTCATCAGCTCATCCCACTTAGCGTCGAACTCTTCGGGCTTGCAGCTCATTACGGTATCATAGATGATGTTTCTCTTAGCGTTGAGAGCTTCACCCATACCTGTCTCTGCCTCGATAGAGGTGATCTTGGAGTTCTTAGCAGGCTTCTTGCCGTTGTTGGCAACCTTGTTAGCCTTGTCAACATCCTCGGGATTGCAAGGAGGATAGTTGTTGTTAAGTGATGCGTTGGTCAGCTCAGGTGTTGAAAGGTTAAGACCGTTACATGTGATAGTCATATCGATGTTCTGTCCGGAGTTCATTATAGCGTCACCGGTTGCAGCCATGAAGGAATATGATCCGTCAGCGTTAACTGTATGTGTCACACCTTCATCACCACACTGCAGATACTCGATGTGTACGGGATCAGAGATCCAGTCAAGGTAAAGCAGTGATGCAAGAGGCTCATCATTGGTGGTAGGGAAGAAGATCTTTCTGTCACCTGCGGTGGAGTCGCAATACTTGATGTACTCGCCGTTGGATGCTTCAAAGCAGTCAACTGCTACGAACTTTGCGTTGTCGCCTACGATTCTCTTTAAGTTAGCGTTGATGGAATCTTCACCGCCTCTGAAAGGATAATCCCAGTTGTGCATGAATGCGCCTACATAACCTGCCTTCATGTTATCATCTTCTACAGAGTCGCC
>JAEEIK010000116.1 GCA_016281335.1 Lachnospiraceae bacterium
GATACCAGGTTGTTAACCTGTGCTGCACTTGCTTCTGCCATTTTATTTTCCTCCTAAAAATCTTAAGTATTCTACTTGTTCTTTTTTTGATAAGAATTGCTCCGTTGCTACGCAACTCCCGCAATTCTAACATACATTCGGAATCCGCTTTGATGTCCTATGGACATCTTGCTACTTCCTCATGTATGTTCGGTCTTCAAGGTCAGCGTTTATTCCATGCAAGCATGGAAAACGCTGACTTTGAATCCCTTTATCACTCATAATCATCTAATCCCTGATGAAGGGTAGGAACGGAGCATGCCAGAGGCGTACGGCTGCAGTCTGTACAGCCCATGGTCTCCACTTCCTTTTTCGCGGAAGCTTCATCATCCACGTTTACATTCACATGGCCTACGCCTTTGGAGAAACCTCCGTCCAGCTGTGCCACCAGATCCTGTATCATCTGATCCTCTGTCATTTGATCTGCCATGATCGGGCTCCTTTCTATTACACCTCATCCGTCACGCCTTCTCCCTAAGGAGAAGGCGGCGGTTAATATTTCTTACTTCTTGCTCAGGTCTACTTCGATATCGCCTGCGAACACCTTATCCTCTTTGCCCAGAGCACCGGGGATGATGGTGAAGGTATTGGAGATACCATCCTGGCTGTCATTGAAAGGCAGCTTAGCAACAGAGCTAAGGGATGCAACAGCACCGTGGGTATCACGGCCGTGCAGCGGGTTAGCACCGGGTGCGAAAGGCTGTCCCTTACGACGTCCGTCAGGAGTGTTACCTGTAGCCTTACCATAGGTTACGTTAGAAGTAATGGTAAGCACTGACATGGTAGGGAATCCATCTCTGTAGGTGTGGTGACGACGGATCATCATCATGAACTTGCTTACAAGGTCGTGAGCGATCTGGTCTACGCGGTCATCATCATTACCGTACTTAGGGAAGTCTCCGGTTGTCTCGAAGTCTACGATTATGCCGTCCTCATCACGGATGGGCTTAACGGTTGCATACTTGATAGCGGACAGAGAGTCAGCAACAACTGACAGACCTGCCATACCGGTTGCGAAGTAACGACGTACATCGCGATCATGCAGAGCCATCTGTGCGCGCTCATAGCAATACTTATCATGCATGTAGTGGATAACGTTAAGAGTATTTACATAAACGTCAGCCAGCCACTCCATCATATCCTCGAACATAGGCATGAACTTATCATATTCGATAACGTCGCCTTCGTACTTGCGGTACTTAGGACCAACCTGCTTCTTGGATACTTCATCGATACCGCCGTTAAGAGCGTACAGCATACACTTAGCAAGGTTAGCACGTGCTCCGAAGAACTGCATTTCCTTACCAACGCGCATTGAAGATACGCAGCAAGCGATAGCGTAATCATCACCGTGGGTAACTCTCATCAGGTCATCGTTCTCATACTGGATGGAAGAAGACTTGATGGACATCTTAGCGCAGAACTCTTTCCAGGGTCTGGGCAGTCTGGTCGACCACAGAACTGTCAGGTTGGGCTCGGGAGCTGCACCCAGGTTGTTTAAGGTGTTCAGATAACGGAAGCTGGTCTTGGTAACCATGTGACGTCCGTCAACACCTACACCACCCAGAGACTCGGTAACCCATACGGGATCGCCGGCGAAGATCTGGTTGTACTCAGGTGTACGTGCGAACTTAACGCAACGCAGCTTCATGATGAGGTGATCAACGAACTCCTGGATCTCTTCCTCAGTGAACTTGCCGTTCTTAAGGTCACGCTCTGCGTAGCAGTCAATGAAGGTAGAAGTACGGCCAAGGCTCATTGCTGCACCGTTCTGCTCCTTAACTGCGCACAGATAACCGAAATATGTGAACTGGATAGCTTCCTGTACGTTGGTAGCGGGCTTGGAAATGTCGATGCCGTAAGAAGCAGCCATTTCCTTCATCATCTTCAGAGCTACCATCTGCTCGGAAAGCTCTTCACGAAGACGGATAACATCATCGGTCATAACACGGCCGGTGGAATCCTTCTGAGCCTGCTTGTCCTCGATCAGACGATCGATACCGTACAGAGCGATACGACGATAGTCGCCGATGATACGGCCACGGCCGTAAGCATCAGGAAGACCTGTGATAACATGGCTGGAACGGCATGCTCTCATCTCCTGATTGTATGCATCGAAGCAGCCTGCATTGTGTGTTTTTCTGTGAACTGAGAAGAACTCGCTGATCTCGGGATCTACGGTGTAGCCGTTATCTGCGCATGCCTTCTCTGCCATACGGATACCGCCGTAAGGCTGCATTGAACGCTTGAAGGGCTTGTCGGTCTGGAAGCCGACGATCTTTTCCTTGCTCTTGTCCAGATATCCGGGGCCATGGGATGTAATGGTGCTTATCACCTTTGTATCCATATCAAGCACACCGCCTGCCTCGCGCTCCTGACGCTGCAGATCGAGCACCTGCTCCCACAGTTCCTTAGTTGCCTGTGTGGGACCTGCCAGGAAGGAATCATCACCGTCATAAGGTGTGTAATTCTTCTGGATGAAGTCGCGCACGTCGATCTCGTTCACCCACTTACCGCCGGTGAAGCCTTCCCACTCTGATCTCATTTCCTGACTCATTGCATTGCCTCCTATAAAAAAATAATAAGTTATTGATTCACGGGACTTTAGCCCCAATTACCCACTATTATATAAAAAATCACCTCGAATAGTCAATAAAAAACCGTCCCATTTTTACAATAATTTCTTAATTAAAATGCCTAAAAAATTATGTCTACCTTTTTGACGGATATGTATCATCCGGGCATCTTCTATATTGTAAAAAATAGCACGGTATATATGGTATGTCGGTAACATATGTTACGTAGCGTATTTATATAATATCGCATAACACTCATTGATCTTTTTGCACATCTCCTCGGATCCGCCGGGATTGTCGGGATGATATTTTTTGATCAGCATATTACGTTTTTCCTTTATCTCTTCTTCCGTAAAGGGAAGTTCCACATTAAAGATGGATTTGGCCTCATCCAGGGCCGTATTGCTCACATGGGGTTCCTTATCCGTCTTCACATGGGGACCGCCCCGCTTATCGCGTTCGCGCTCCGCCTCCTGTTCCATGCGCCTGCGTTTTCTTTCGGTGTGCTCACGGCGCTGTTCCTGTCTGGCCCTCTGCTTTGCTTTTGACCATTCTTCCTTTTCGCGCTGCTCCTTTTCCCGTGCCGCAGCCGCCCTTGCCGCTTCCGCCTTCCTTTCCGCCTCTTCCCTGGCCTTTCTCCCGGCTTCTCTTTCTTCCTCAGTCATCTCCCGCTGGCGTTTTTCATGTTCATAGCGCTTTATGCCATGTCTGCATTCGTCATAGCTCTTTGCAAAAAGATAGGTAAATGCCTCCAGGAACATAAAAAAGGTGGCCAATCCCTTCATAACCGGCTTATAAAGAAGAAATGCAACAACCGCCAATGCGGCGCCGCCGATCAGCAGCAGCATGGTGTTCTTTCTCATTAACCACAGCCCCAGCCCTACCAGAGCCAGCGTACACAGTAAAAAAAGGGCCCTTCCTATGTCGCTGTGCTTTCTGAGCTTTCTGAGCAGCATATGAAGGCCCTTTCCCGGAGCCGCCAGTATCATTTCGGTTTTTAACATGAACACATTTACGCGGGACATCAATCCAAAGTTATTATCTCGGAACGATCGCAGTGATCTTAAAGCTTACAGTCCTCTGCCCTGTAAAATCACCGCAGCCTTTTAACGTAACCTTTGCAGTACCCTTTTCCTTATTA
>JAEEIK010000020.1 GCA_016281335.1 Lachnospiraceae bacterium
AGAAAGAGCGAAGGCAGCATCATCCTCTTCATCGATGAGCTGCACACCATAGTGGGCGCAGGCAAGAGCGAGGGCGCCATGGATGCGGGCAATATGTTAAAGCCCATGCTGGCAAGAGGCGAGCTGCACTGCATCGGCGCGACTACTCTTGATGAATACCGTAAGTATATAGAGAAGGACCCTGCTCTTGAGCGTCGTTTCCAGCCTGTCATGGTGGACGAGCCTACGGTGGAGGATACGATCTCGATACTGCGAGGTTTAAAGGAAAGATATGAAGTGTATCACGGCGTAAAGATACTGGACAATGCGCTGGTATCTGCAGCTACGCTTTCCAACAGATATATCTCCGACAGATTCCTGCCTGATAAGGCAATAGACCTGGTGGATGAAGCCTGTGCCCTGATCAAGACCGAGCTGGACAGCATGCCCACTGAACTGGATGAGGCCAGCAGACGCATAATGCAGATGGAGATAGAAGCGGCGGCTCTTAAGAAAGAGGATGATCATCTTTCGAAGGAGAGGCTTGAAGATCTGCAGAAAGAGCTGGCTGAAGAGAAGGAAGCTTTTGAAAAGCAGAAGGCGCAGTGGGAGAATGAAAAGGCAGCAGTCGAAAAAGTATCGAAGCTGCGCGAACAGATAGAGGAAGTAAACAACGAGATACAGATAGCCCAGCGTGAAGGCAATTACGAGAGAGCCGGCGAGCTGTCCTACGGCACGCTGCCTGCTTTAAAGAAGCAGCTGGAAGTCGAGGAAGAGACAGCCGGAAAGCGAGAAGCGCGCATAGTTCATGAGAACGTATCCGAGGAAGAGATTGCGAGGATCGTGAGCCGCTGGACCGGCATACCTGTTGCAAAGCTGAATGAATCCGAGAGGAACAAGACTCTGCATCTGGATTCGGAACTGCATAAGCGCGTGATAGGACAGGACGAAGCAGTAGTCAGAGTAAGCGAAGCCATCATGCGTTCGAAGGCAGGGATAAAGGATCCCACTAAACCCATAGGCAGCTTCCTGTTCTTAGGACCTACCGGTGTAGGTAAGACGGAACTGGCTAAATCTCTGGCCGAAACACTTTTCGATGACGAGTCGAATATGGTCAGGATCGATATGAGTGAATACATGGAGAAGCATTCCGTATCAAGACTGATAGGAGCGCCTCCCGGATATGTGGGCTATGACGAAGGAGGTCAGCTGACCGAAGCCGTGCGCCGCAAACCTTATTCCGTCGTGCTTTTCGATGAAGTAGAAAAAGCTCATCCCGATGTTTTCAATGTGCTGCTGCAGGTACTGGATGACGGACGCATCACTGATTCACAGGGCAGAACCGTGGACTTTAAGAACACGATACTGATAATGACCAGCAACATCGGCGCACAGATACTGCTTGACGGCATAGACGAAAAAGGCAATATCACAGAGGAAGCTGAGAAAGAAACTCTGGAAGCATTAAAGCTGCACTTCAGGCCTGAGTTCTTGAACAGACTTGATGAGACCATACTCTTCAAGCCTCTGACCAAAGAGAATATCTCGGGTATAGTTGAACTTATACTTGAGGATCTGAACAGGAGACTTAAGGACAAAGAGATCAGCGTGGAGCTCAGTGATGAAGCAAAGAGCATGATAAGTGATGAAGGTTATGATCCGGTATACGGAGCAAGACCTTTGAAACGATACATACAAAAAACCGTGGAGACGCTTGCTGCAAAACTGATATTGTTAGGAAGCATCTCACGCGGTGATGTTATAGAGATAGTATGTGAAGACGGGGAACTGAAAGCAAAGAGGAGATCATGATCCTCCGAGATATTCGATAAGCTCGCTTTCCGACATATCGAAATCAATGGTTTCCCAGCCTGTGTAAGTACCGGTAACGGTCTTGAAGGAACGGCCTGAAAGTTCCTGTATCTGCTTGGGTTCACCCGGGGTGACGGTCATGCGTATGTGACCGTCGCCCGGGGTGTATTCAGTTTCATAGCCTGCGTCGCTCTTGTTGATCTTTCCCTTATCCCAGACGTATATGACTTCATCATCATCCCGGTGTTTTACCGCAAGCTCGGGAATATCGTCATCGTCCACATAGATGACAGCTACCCTGTCGATGCTGCCGAGTCTGTTATTGCGGACTGCATTAAGGAAGCTGAGGCGCCATGCATCGGAGTTGACAGGAGCATCGTCGGTGTCGTTTTCTGCGGGTTTATTATCCCTGTCGGAATTGTCTGTTATTTCAGCTGTTTCTTCATCTTCGCCGGGATCATCCTGTACGACTACGGTGGCGCCTGAATCACTGCCGATAAAGTCTTTGTTTATGTACAGTGCGGGACGGATACCGTGGATGGCATCAACCGAACCTCCGGCGATATTGAGCCAGCCTGCGGCACCGAGAGCCGAAACGTAGCAGGCAGTATTTTCCTTATATCCCGGAGAACGCAGCCACCACCAGGTACCTGTCTTGCCTATATAGCTGGTGTAGGTATTGACATCATAGGAATTCTCACGAAGTGTCTTGTCAGTGATCTCCAGTTTCTCAATGCCCTGCTGTACGGCATATTCGGTAGGAGCTATAACCAGCTGGTCACTGTTGCCGTATTTGCGGCTGTCGTCATAGTAAATGTATTCGTAATGCGTAAGGACATCATCGGTGCTTAAGAGGAATACCTTGTCCCTCGTATCGCTGCCGCCTTTTACCTCATACTGTTCGTTGTCGGGATTCTCCAGGTCAACGCTTACCAGATAAGCCTGTTCAGCTTCGGTAAAAGCATTTTCTATAAAGTCATCATTCAGCCATGCACGTAAGGGTGAAGTCTCCCAGCTTACATCTTTCTGGGAATCGTTGTAGGGCTGCGCATCCAGCACGTAGCGGGAAAGCAGCATGGTGCCGTTTTCGTTTGTATCAAATACTTCCCATTCTATGGGCTCTGCGCCGTTACTCAGATCGCCGTCCTGTTCATATGCACCGAACAGCACGTATCCGTTCTGCATGTAAGGAAGGATATCAGCGCGGTCTGTCCATTTTGTCACGACGGGTGTAACGGTCTCATCAACGACTTCCGCGGATTCGCCCGCGTTCAGATCCAGGGAATTCTTGCCTGCTTCCACATGCACTACACCCTTTGTAACGTCGACTCTTGTCTTTGCGACTGAGCTGTCATAGGCTACATTGAAAGTCGTGCCTCGTACGCTACAGGTAGCGTTGGGGGTCTTGATCTCAAATTCGGAATGCTCGCTGAGTTTCTCGTTGATCGTAGCAAGGGCGCTGCCGTATTCAAGCTTGATCGTTACCTTACCGTTATTTTTGATACCGGTTGCTTTGAGGGAAAAGCGTGTGTTTTCCGAAGCCAGCAGTTCCTTGTCGGAATCGATGAGCAGCATCAGGCTGCCCTCATTTCCCGTGGTTACACGGTCATTGGTCACAAGCTTTAAGCCTTCGAAAATATCCTTGTCTTCACCGCCGCGGTCAAGTTCTACTTTGCCTTCCCATTTTTCTACCTTTACCGAACGGAAACCGATCAGATTAAAATATGCAAAACCCGCTCCTCCGAGAAGTGCGATGAATACCAGAAAGAAGAGGAATTTTCGAAAAGGATGTTTCTTCTTTACGGGGGTGCCGCAGTCAGGACAGAATGCACTTCCTTTAGAAAGTTTCTTTTTACATTTTTTACACTTAGCCATGTTGCCTCCCAAATGTCTGAAATATGGACAAGTTTACCCGCGAAGCAGAGTAATGTCAATAGCTGCGCAACTTGACAGTAATAAGGGCATAAGGTATCATTGAGGTTCGGTAAGTTATGGCGAACCAAAGATAAAAGGAGCATATATGGCTGAATTATTAGAGATAAAAGATCTGCACGCCGGCATCGAGGGCGAAGAGATACTTAAAGGAGTAGAGCTTACGGTGGGAGCCGGTGAGACCCATGTGCTTATGGGACCTAACGGCGCGGGAAAATCCACTCTCGGAAACGTGATAATGGGCAATCCCGTATATAAAGTAAATTCGGGAAGCATCTGCTTTGACGGTAAGGATCTGCTGGAAATGTCAGTGGATGAAAGGGCGAAAGCCGGACTGTTCATGAGTTTCCAGAATCCCCTTGAAGTGCCGGGACTTACACTGGACAACTTCATAAGAAGCGCCATAAGGGAGCGCACCGGCGCGCCTATCAAGATATTCCAGTTCAAAAAGAAACTGGAAGAAATATGCAGCCTGCTGGATATGGATGAAGCTTATGTACAGAGAGATCTGAACGTTGGTTTCTCAGGAGGCGAGAAGAAAAAGGCGGAGATATTCCAGTTGCTGATGCTGGAGCCTAAATTTGCGATACTTGACGAGACTGATTCCGGACTTGATGTGGATGCGGTGCGTATCGTATCCAAGGGCGTGGATATATTCAGAAAGAATGGCGGAACACTGCTGATCATCACACATTCCACAAGGATACTGGAGGGGCTTAAGGTAGATAAGACCCACGTGATCGTGGATGGAAAGGTGGTAAAGGAAGGCGGGGCCGAACTGGTGGAAGCCATTAATGCCGGAGGTTTTGAGGGTTTAAAGAATGAGTGATATCAAAGAGGTAAAAGAGCCTTCGATATACGACTTCAGGGATGAAGAGAGGGATGAGGATTTCTACAAAGTCGATGCGGGACTGACCGAGGATATCATAAGAGAGATATCTAAAGAAAAGCATGATCCCGAGTGGATGCTGGAATTCCGTCTGAATGCCCTGAAAGTATATAAGGAAATGGAGATCCCGGACTGGGGGCCTCCTATCGACGGACTGGATCTTAACAATATCGTGACCTACGTAAAGCCCAAGACCAAGATGGTGGGCAGCTGGGATGAAGTGCCTGCCGATATCAAGAATGCTTTTGAGAAGCTGGGCATACCCCAGGCAGAGCGAGAGGCTCTGGCAGGCGTGGGCGCGCAGTACGATTCCGAGATAGTCTATCACAATGTGAAAAAAGAAGTGGAAGATCAGGGTGTGGTCTACACTGATATGGAGAGCGCGATCACAGGCAAGTACGAGCAGATGGTGAAAGACCATTTCATGAAGCTGGTGCCGGTGAACGATCATAAATTTGCTGCGCTGCACGGCGCTGTGTGGAGCGGAGGCTCCTTTGTCTATGCGCCTCCGGGAGCGAAGGTGGAGATACCGCTGCAGTCTTATTTCAGACTCAATGCGCCGGGAGCCGGACAGTTCGAGCATACACTTATTATTGTAGATGAGGGCGCAGACGTGCATTTCATCGAAGGCTGTTCAGCACCTAAATATAACATTGCCAATCTGCATGCAGGCTGCGTGGAACTCTTTGTGGGAAAAAATGCGCATCTGCGTTATTCCACCATAGAGAACTGGTCCAAAAACATGTACAACTTAAACACCAAGCGCGCGATCTGTGAAGAGGGCGGAACCATTGAGTGGATATCCGGTTCCTTCGGATCCCATGTTTCCTACCTGTATCCGACCTCGGTTTTAAAGGGAGACCACTCCCACAGCGAATTTACAGGCGTGACCTTTGCCGGAGCCGGACAGAATCTGGATACGGGCGCAAAGGTGATACATATAGGAAAGCATACCTCGAGCTTCATAGATACCAAGTCCATAACCAAGAGCGGCGGTATCAATACCTACAGGAGTTCGGTGGAGATAAGGCCCACGGCGCTGTATTCCAAGGCAAGCGTTAACTGCGGTTCGCTGATGATCGACTCCGAGTCAAGGTCGGATACGGTGCCTGCCATGGACATCAGGACCGATACAGCGGATGTGGGGCATGAGGCTAAGATAGGTCGTATCAGTGATGATGCGGTATTTTACATGATGAGCAGGGGCATGAGCGAAGCAGCGGCAAAGGCAATGATAGTCAGCGGATTCGCAAGTCCCGTGAGCAAGGAGCTGCCGCTGGAATATGCGGCTGAGATGAATAATCTGATCAAGCTGGAAATGGAGACGGGCTGATGAGTGAGATGCATTTAAACCACCTGCCGGTGCTGACCTGGAATAAATTAAAAATGAATGAGACTGTGGCGGAGGTCAAAGACGGTAAAGAAGCCGGAAACTGGCCGGAGACCGCCGAGTCTCCTGAAGAGAGACTTATCGCCTGCAAGATACCTATGTACAGGGAGCAGGCCTTCCCTACGGGCTTGGGCGCAGAGATGGATGAGTACCTGGGTGCCGTGGAAGTGCTCGAGATAAGCGAATCTTCCGAGGAGCCGGTAAGGCTGGAATATAAGCTGGAGGATGGCGCGGACTTAAGGAAAGCCATCTATGTTCACGTGAAAAAAGGCGTGAAGGCTTCTCTTGTGCAGAACTTTAGCGGAGAAGGAAAAGGCCAGGCAGCAGTCAGCGTCAAAGTGTATCTTGAAGAGGATGCGGATTTTCATCTGATAAGGATACAGAAGCTTAGTAAAGGCTATACTTTCCTGGACGATATGGGCTGCAGGCTCATGGACAGGGCTAAGATGGAGTATACCTCGGTGCAGCTGGGAGCAGGTACGGTCTATGCCGGAGCCTATGCGGACCAGTGGGGCTATGAGAGCGAATTCAGGGCCGATGTGGCTTATGTGGGCGAAAAAGACAGCTTGATTGATTTTAACTATGTGGATACCTTCCGGGGCAGGAAAAGTAAGGGCGTGATGCGTTTTGAAGGCGTGCTTAAAGATAATGCAAGAAAGATCATGCGCGATACCCTGGATTTCCGCAACGGAGCCGTAGATGCCGAGGGAGACGAGGAGGAGAATGTCCTGACTCTCGGCAAAGACATGGTGAACCGGGCCATCCCCATGATCCTCGGTGAAGAAGAGAAGGTCAGCGGCCGTCATGCTCATACTTCGGGGAAACTGTCGCCTGATATGCTCTTTTATATGGAAACAAGGGGCATCAATGCAGCCGAAGCCGAGAAGCTGATGATCGATGCGAAGCTTAAGAGAGTGACCGACCGGATACCCGAGGGAGCGCTTTCGTAGAAGCGTTTCCGAAAAACGGGGTTAAAAATATATTATTTTTTCTTTTTTTCGTAATCTTTTTTACAAATATGTCCAAATTGTGTCTTTTTTTTGCAAAAAGTCTTGTCACCTCCATAATAAAGTGGTAAACTTTCACCGATAGTGTAAAAGTGGGAGGGGTAGATTGTCCCCAAACACGGGACAATACCCGTTCCGCTAAATGAACGGGACCGGAGACCCGCAATAAACGAAAGGAGAAAAAGCATGAAGAAAAGGTTACTTGCCATGCTGCTTGCAGTCGTAACGACGATTACAAGCGTGCCCACACCGGTTTATGCTGCTGCAGACGATGCAGTTGTTGACTATGTGGACGAAGAAACCGAAGCTGATGCTGACGTGGAAGAAATAGTTCCCGAAGAGGCAGAAGCGATCGAAGTAACGGATGCTGCACCCGCAGAAGAAGCCGTTGCTGAAGAAAATACCGAAGCTGTAGTTGCAGCTGACGAAGTGAAAGCAGACTTTGTCGAAGAGGCAGCTCCCGAAAAGGTGACAGCTCCTGCGGCTGAGACTGTAAAAGAAGATGTAGGATATGAAGATGTCAAGCACGACAGAGAGCTGGTTGAAGAAAATGC
>JAEEIK010000117.1 GCA_016281335.1 Lachnospiraceae bacterium
ACGCCTCCAGTTCTTTGCCGGTGAGCATCCTGTAGGCCTGCAGGTATTTTTCGATGGTCTTTTCTTCGACTTCAACGGGCAGCTTCCAGTCATGGTCGTTGCTCTTGAGCCAGTCTCTTGCGAACTGCTTGTCGAAGGAAGGCTGGCCTTTGCCTGCTTCGTAGCCTTCGAGGGGCCAGAAACGTGAGCTGTCCGGAGTAAGCATCTCATCTCCGATGACCATATTGCCGCCTTCATCAAGACCGAATTCAAACTTGGTATCAGCGATTATTATCCCTTTTGAATAAGCATAATCAGCGCATTTCTTATAAAGCGCAAGAGTGTAATCCCTGAGCTTCGAAGCGTATTCCTCGCCGTGTCCCGGAAATTCCTTTTCAAGCACTTCTATGGAACGCTCGTAAGAGATGTTCTCGTCGTGATCTCCGATCTCAGCCTTGGTGCTGGGAGTGTAGATAGGCTCAGGCAGCTTCTCGGATTCCTTAAGGCCTTCGGGCAGTCTGATGCCGCATACCGTGCCGTCTTTCTGATAGCTTGCCCAGCCGCTGCCGGTGATGTAGCCGCGGACTATGCATTCGATGGGAAGCATTTTGAGCTTTTTACACTTCATGCTGTTTCCGGTGAATTCGGGTTTTCTGAAGAATTCCGGCATCTCATTCACATCGGTGCTTATCATGTGATTGGGTACTATGTCCTTTGTCATGTCAAACCAGAATCTTGACATCTGGGTAAGGACGGTGCCCTTTTTCTTGATGATGTTTTTCAGGATGACATCAAAGCAGCTGATCCTGTCGGTAGCCACCATGATAAGAGAATCCCCGTTGTCATAGATCTCACGCACTTTTCCTTCTTTGATCGGTTTCATTTTATTTCCTCCTTATAACGGTTAATGTTTTCGTATCTCACTTTACACTGCTGTATTATCATATCGGTTTAGTATCCCCGCTATCTCCTGGGAATACTGCGGGTATTTCTTAGCCAGGTCTTTGATCTTCTGCTGCGATACTTCAGCCACTTCCTTGTTATACTCCATCCGCTCCCGGAGTTTCTGCCGCCTGCCGATCAGCGCATGCCTTACCTCAACCATCTCTCTGGAATCTATAAGAGCTCCTGTCTGTTTGGTCCATATCTCCGGATCCTTTATGCTCTGTTCCTTCAGGGTCCTGGTCAGCTTATCGTAATAGTATTCCAGCTCTTCCCTGAGTTTTTCATCTCTTGCCCGGGCTCCGACCTCTTCGGCATAAATCTCCCATTCGGTCTCCAGGTCATCTGCCGAATCCACATCATACTTCATATAAAGATATGAAAGCAGGTTGGTATTGTTGACGTAGCGTATCTTAACGGTATTATGAACTCCGGTGAGTTTATTTCTGATCTTCTCCAGCCTCTTCAGTTCTCTTACCGCATCCTGATACCTGACAAAGATCACGGTAAGCGCCAGCGCTCCGGCACCGCAGATGATGATATAGCCTATAGCCACATCCATCTTCATTCCGAACTGCAGTATAAGCAGCAGGATTATCGCAAAGAACATGGCAGTCCCGCAGATAAGCGCGATACCGCGGCTGTTCTGTATCGTCTCCTTTGTTTCATGCATCTGCAGCTTATAGGAATTCTTCTCGGCTTCAAGCTTGCGCATGTCCATTTTCACGAGCCTGCGGTACTCCTCCGCCTCCCGCATCTTTTTAATGCCTCCGGGTATATCGTCTTCGTAACGCTCCAGGAACTGCATGCGCGCCTCCGAGAGCTTTCCGGTCTCGGCATAAATGCTTCTTCTTTCTTTTTCCAGATTTGATATCTTTGTTGCCTGGTCAGAGATAAGTCCGCGAACGTCTGCAGGCAGGCCTTCAATCTCCTCCATGTCGACAAGCAGGCTTGTAACGGCGCTGTATTCATCCTGACACTGTTCCATCTTATCGGCAGCCTCAGCCATACGCCCGAGAGCTTCCAGCACATAGACTGTCCTTACGTCCGGATCTTCAAAACCGTTCTCGTTACTTCGCGGTTCTTCATCATCCCAGTTATCATCCAGCTCGGGATCATGATAATACCACTTATCAAACTTTTCCTTTAACTTTGCGAATAATCCCATCCGTTATTCCACCATACATTCCCTGAATGAATCCATCTCGGAATCCACATACCAGGTAGAAATCTCTTCAAAATCCTGTCTCCTGGTACTCAGCTTCATCTTCTCAAGTCCTGCAAGCTGCTGATAACTCTCCGTCTTTTTATACTCTTCCATGGCTTTCTCTATCTGCTTTTCCGCATCAACCAGCATCGGCTGATCCTCGGGAAGAGTTTTTACAAAATTCAGATACCCCCGCTCATCAAGCTCCATTCTCTTGGAAAGCAGATAATGCAGCAGCGCATCTTCGTCACCGCAAAGCTGATAAGCTTCATCAAACATCTTTGCAGCATCTGCAAAATAGAAAAGTCTTGCATACACATTGCCGAGACATTTATATACAGCAGCTTTCTCGGCGCTGTCCGCATCCTCATTGTTCTTAAGCCATTCCTCATAAGCGCGGTGTGCCAGCGCATAATGTTTGTTATGGAAGAAGTAATCCGCGATCACTTTTTCTCTCTGTTTTCTTGAAAGCAGGCGTCCGGAACGAATCACCCGCTCCAGTTCTTTCATTTCCTTCTCGTCTATATAACAGATCTCTTCCAGTATGGTCCTGACAAATGATTCAGGCTTAATGCTGGTGCGAAGCACTCCTTTCAGCTTCTTTGACAGCTCCGGCAGCGCACACTCGTCTTCTATCCAGTTGACCAGTTCCATATTTGCAAAATGTTCATCCAGAATATCCGCATTCTGCACCATATAGAAACAGAGCTCCTCGATACAGTATACTCTCGTCATGGTCATCCTGAATATATACGGTTCCTGGGCGTATCTTCCTACGCACTGATATATATTTCCCATCTGCTCACCTATATCCTGAATTCACTCTCCCAGACCATACCGCTGGAAGCATAAAACTCACCGAAGCCCAGATCACGCACCACTACCTGCACCCTGCCTACGCTGAGCATCCTTATCTCAAAATGTATCCTCGTGGCCCTGGCAGGCCTTACTGCCAGTCCCGGAAGATATATCTGTTCCTCTCTTACACCCTTGCCGTCTATCGGCGTCACTATGATATTGACAGGATTGACGTAATCCATGATGAGATCGCACTCTTTCACACAGTCATACCAGTTCCTGCCTGCATCCAAAAGTGCCATATATGACTCGCGTCCTTCCCTCATCACCTTCATTCCGAGATTCGCGCGTATCTTGTCTTTGCCGAGAAATACTATGCCTTTTTCGAGTCCGCTCTCTTCGAGCTTTTCCATGCCGCCGTAGCAGGCGCCCTTGCTGAAGAGGTTATTGCCGGAAAACGCTCTTCTTCCGCGGCAGATATATTTCAGGGAATCCTTTGTCCAGTCCCCTGCAAAGCCGTCTCCGAGAAGATAGACGCTGGATACCATCTTATCTTCCATATTGGCATAGAGTATATTGTAAAACTCAGTGTCGAGTCTGTTTTTCTTTCCGGATTCACCGGGCTTGCCATAGAATTTTACCGGCTTCATATCCGTATAGTGTTTTTCCTCCACCATCATGACCGTGGGTGAAGTCCTGATATTCTGATGGAAACTCCACAAATCAGTCCCCCGTTCCTTCATGTCAAAAATGCATACATCGTGGCTCCACAGTTCTTTAGGCTGGTGAAGGATATAATGGAAAGCGCTCTCCGCATGACTTAAGAAGAATACCTTTTCCTGTCTGATCCTTAGAGTCCTTATAGCCTGGGTCAGCACCTCTATCATGCGCTCGTCGGGATCCTCCACACTGATCACTATCAGTGCGGCTTTCTCAACGGCCGCTACGGGAGTAAGCCTGCCAAGACACTTTTTGATGAACAGAGCCAGCAGGTCATTCGGATCATAATCCTGAGTCTCCACTTCCACTCTTTTGCCGCTTAAGGCTTTTGTTACCAGATGATCTATAAGAAAAGCTTCATTTGCTTCCGCTCTTTCTTTTGCCTCCGCGCCGCTGAGCCACACATTCTCACCGTAAAGTCTGCCAAGCACAGTGGGTATGCGCATGCTGTCCTCCTGCGCATCGATAAGCAATGTTTTAGGTTCCATGCCGATGGAAGCATAGCTTATCTGCGCGAACTCATCATTCAAGTCCATGCCGATGACCACACGATCTTTCAATCCTTTACTTGTGGTATTCTTAAAGGCTTCCATCATCCGTTGCCTCCGAATAAAGCTTCCGTAAGATGCTTCTTTCTGTCAAACTCCTGCGCCAGCTTTACAAATGTCTTCTCATCGCCCATGCTCTTTGCTATGGCCAGATTATTGATCAGCTCATATCTGCTGTTTTCATTGCCCGAATGCGGTTCGGCGCACTCCAGAACACTTGATTTCGTAAGGTTTTCCTGGCGTCCGTCTTCTTCGGTAATATAGTATCTGATCCTTTCCCCGTAAAAAAGAAGAAATGATTTTACAAAGATGCCGCCATAGATATGTTTCATTTCTTCGGTCAGATATTCGCCCTGGCCCGTATCTTCTCGCTCAAACACATAATGAAGCACCACCTTGGATTCGGCATTTCCTCTGTATTCTATATGATTCCAGCCTTCAAAGAGTTTCAGGTACGGTCTTAATGATGCAAACTCCGTAAAGAACGGCAGGAAGATATCCCGCTCATGCATGGCATCAAGGAACTCCCCTATCTCGGCTATGCTTTCTTCCGGCAGTCCCTTTTCAAAGTTGTGTGAAGCTACCAGCAGATATGCCAGTATACATACGGGCGAAATGTCCTCACCCAGCCTGTGTATATAAGTAACCCTGTCAAAAATGCTCTCATCAAGCTTTCGCTGTTCTATAAGATACTGATATGAGAGCATGGAAAGATACGCTTTATCCAGATCATGCGGAATACCGGCCTTTACGGCTTCCTGGTAAATATCTCCGATCTCGGGCGCATAGGTTCCCGTATATAATATCTGCCTCATCATGCGTGACAGAAGGTCCACAGTTGACAGTTCGAAGGCTACCGCAGCGCGCCATAGTTCCTTAAGACCTTTTATACCTGCTCTTGAATACCTTATCAGATAATTCAGTATATCTCCGTCATACTTTCCGGAGAACAGGATACCCTCACAGATCTTCAGCATCTCAACGGAGTATTCCTGATCACTCCTTGCAAGTATACGGTCACAGAGACGCACCTGTATCTTTATGTCTATGCCTTCGATACCGCACATCTTCACCCATTCAAAGGCCTGATCATACATGCCGGAAGCCACCATTATCCTGACACACTGCTCACGGTCCGATGCGGACATCAGCCGGGGATCGAGCCCCGACAGTATCTCATCAGTCTCCGCAACCCTGTCATTGTCAAAATAATATTCCAAAAGCGCAAGCTTTATCCTCAGCCGGTAATCATCAGTCAGGTCATCCTGTACCGAAAGCCAGGAAAAGATGGGTTCATTCTCCCTGTTGATTATGGGATTATCGCTGCCTTCTTCCGCTACGGCAAGAAATACGCCGAGTATAGGATGCAAAAGATCTGCTTTGGCGCCGCCTCCCTTTATCATCTTGGTCCTTGTATAGAATTCTTCACTACCGAAACGCTCTCCGTCTGCAGTTTCAAGTAAAATGCTGTATTTGTTTCCGTAAAGGGAAACATAGGTCTCCCCGTTATATACCGAATAGATCTGTTCTGATTTCAGATGCTCGTAGACCACTATCACCGAAGTGAAGGAATCATCCGAAACGCAGATCTTTTCCACATACAAAAGCTCGGCAAAGGCTTCCGCAAATTCTTCCTCAACACCTTTTTTCTTCAGAAGCTCGGTGTACAGATATGCAAGATTATCATTGAGGTTACGCTTGATCAGCTGCTCTCTCGTAAACTCCTCTATCGCAGGCAGATACTGCTCATACAGTTCCTGATAATCATCCTTGTGCTTCAGCACATTGGTATAAAGGAAGGCATTCCTCGTAGCATCAAGGCTTGATCTGTATGCGAAATACATTAGCACCAGTCTCGGCAGCGTACCGTCATATTCGGGATCCACCGACATGACATAGTATTCATACAGCCTGGGCAGCCTTATCTCTGCCTTAACAGCCCGCTCATACCATTCAAAATATTCCTTTCCTATGCAGTTTCCTCTGATCAGAAGCTTGCATATGGATTCCAGTATCACCGGATTGGCTTCCTGTTCATAAGAAAACTTAAGAAGCGAGAACATCTCGTCCGAATAGTTTCTCTCTTCTCCTGCGAGCAGAGTAAAGCGGCCTCTGAGCTGGGCGTCCGTCAGTCCCCTCCGCATTGCAAAGGTATATATGGCCCTTTCAAAATTCCCGGTCTCTTCCATCAGGCGCGCATTGGAATTCAAAAGATGCAGCGCTTCTATATAGAGCAGCGGACTGCAATTGCCGTATTCATACTGTTCCCTGAGAAATTTCCACTTCTTCTTATCGCTCTGGGAATAACTTTCGTCCATATACATCATCAGCCATGCCAGTCTCCAGTTAGACTCATCGTCACTGAGCCAGCCCTCGATCTGCTGCGCATATTCTTCGGTAGCATCGGCATCATTCTCACAGAGGCTCTTAAGATACAGGTGGTATGCCCTCATCTCCACACTGCATTCTCTCTCTTCCATGAGAACACCTATACGGTCGCATATGGTCTTGCCTTCGGTCATGCGCTTCTGTGTCAGAAGCAACTGCACCTGGTAAAGCCTGTATTCTATCCTGTCCGGATCCTTTGACAGCACTTCGGAAAGCAGCTGTTCACACTGTCCTGCAAAATCGGCCCTCGACATTTTGCCGGTCCTGAATGCCAGGTATCTGTCCATCAGCTTTTTAAGCCGTCTTCTGTCCTCGTCTTCGTAAGCCGTTACCGGACAGTTTATCTTAAGGGGTATCTCTATTCGGCCGTTCTTGTCATATATTATTATCTCAGCCTCATTACAGCCCCTGACCAGCAAATCCGTATCTATGTCAATGTGGAGCACGGTGGTACTGCCTTCAAAATCTGCATCCGTTATCACATCCTTTTCGGGAAGCGCAAAATCTGCCGTACTGTAAACATACAGGCAGGTATAACCCCAGCCCTCACGTTTAAGTTTTATGTTTATATCCTTAAGCTCACCCTTATATTCAAGTGATATCTCTTTCACATCAGCGGTGTAAGCCGGCGCGACTTTCTTTCTGGTCCGCTCAAGGAAACTCTCCATATTTCTGGGATTGCCGTAGACGGATCTGTATCCGCGATAACAGGTCTGTATCGCCGGATCCTGTCCTTCAAGTATTTTTTTAAACTGTTCGGAATAAAACAGTTCCTGGGCTTCATCCCAGTCCGCCTTTGCCAGATTGGCAAAATGAAAAAGATTCCTTACCTCTCCCATCGAACTGTAGGGAGTATCTCCAAGTACCCTCATCGTGTACGGGAGCTCGTATTCTCCGTGATCGGAGACTATATCCAATACACCCGTATGTACCTCGCCGGCATTAAGACCGGTAGAGTCCATTTCATAGACTATCTCCGGCTGCCTGCCCTCAAACTCTTCTTCCTTCAGCTTTAGCCTCAGGTCCCGGGAATAAACATAGCCTTTTGTCTCACCGTCTTCGCAGATCACGTAAAAAGAACCGTAAGTCACCTGTCCCGGCAGCACATCAACAACGATCTGCTCTACCGAAAAAGCAAGCGGCTTTACGTTCCTCGAAAAATCGTATTCACCGTTTATGATATTCTGTACGATCTCCCGCAAATTTCTTTTCTCCAAGATAATGTGGTTGCGTTACCCACGCAACCACATTATTATACCACATAAAGTTTAATCTGTCATTTTTTTAATCTTTACGGGGTCCGTTTTTCTGAAGGTGCTCCTTCTCATCTACCTTTTTCGGATCCTCTTTTTTCGGAGCTTCCGGATTCTTTACTTTCTTCTTGTCGTCCTTCTCTTTCTTCTTGTCATCCTTCTCCTTCTTGTCTTCGCCCAGCAGATCGACCCTCTTACGCTTCTCGTCTTTCTTATCCCCGGCCTTAT
>JAEEIK010000118.1 GCA_016281335.1 Lachnospiraceae bacterium
AGGTTCATTTACGATCAACGGGGTAGAATTTACCTACGGCGCATTTATCTCTGCGGTGATCAATTTCCTGATCATAGCGCTTATCCTCTTTATAATGCTCAAGGCTATCAACGGTGCAATGAAGAAGGCCGAGGATCTCAAGAAGAAGGAAAAAGCTGAAGAGGAAGCTAAGCCCGCCGAAGATCCGGCTGATATCAAGCTCCTTAAAGAGATACTGGAAGCGATAAAAGAAAAAAAATAAAATCCGCTATAAAGTCTTCCTCAAATCATCCGATACATAAAACAGATAGAAAAGAAACAATCAATACATAAACGTTAGGAGGATGATGAATATGAGGATAGAGGCATATTCGCAGATCCAGAATTTGTATAATGTCTCGAAACCGGCGGCAAAGACGGAGTCAAATGTTACGGCAGACTTTAAGGACAAGCTGCATATTTCGGAGAGCGGCAAGGATCTGCAGGTAGCAAAAAAGGCTGTCTCGGAGGCACCCGATATCAGAGAAGATAAAGTAGCTGCCATAAAGAGCGCATATGAAAGCGGTTTATATAATGTGAGTGCAAATGAATTTGCTGAGAAAGTAATGTCATCTTATGCACAGACACTGTAAATATTGATAAAACGCAGATTAAAGTACCAGCAGGAATGCTCCTGCCGGTACTTTTTGCTATAAAAGCGTTTCGGAATGTTCCGACCGCTCCGCATGCTTGCATGCAGGAGCGGAGGAACATTTCGAAACCTAAACCGCATGAGCAAGTAGGGCGCCAGCCCGGATTGCGAATGCGGGTTGGCAATCGCGGGAGTTGCGAAGCAACGGAGCGATTGGCTTTTATATAACCAGAGAGAACGACTTATAAACCGCATGAGCAAGTAGGGCGACAGCCCGGATTGCGAATGCGGTTGGCAATCGCGAGAGTTGCGAAGCAACGTAGCGATTGGCTTTTATAGAACAACATTTTTTAGGAGGGGGGAAGATCATGGCAAGTCTTATCGAAAACATCGTATCCGTACTGGAGCAGGAAAACAATTCCTATGAGAAGCTCATAGGTTTATCCAACGAGAAGACCAATATCATAATAAAGGGTGATCTGGAGGCTTTGGACCGGATAACTGCCGAGGAGCAGGAAGTGGTGGCCGGCATCCAGAAGATGGAAAAAACAAGGATGCAGACCATGAAGGATATTGAGGAGGTCACAAACCACAAGGGTGAGGGCCTAAAACTTCCTGATCTGATAGATATGATGAAGAGCCGTCCGGCAGAGAAGGAAGCCCTTGAGAAGATCCACGGAAAGCTCAAAGCCACCATGGACGAGATGAAGAAGATCAACGACCGTAACCGGGAGCTTTTGGAAAATGCGCTGGAAATGGTCCAGTTTGACATGAATTTACTGCAATCCCTAAAGACAGCCCCGGAAACTGCCGATTATAATAGTAGCGCATACTCTACAGGTACCATAATGGGAAGCGGTACCAAGCGCTTTGACACAAAGCAATGATCATAAGGCTGCAGGGAGGCGGCCACGGACAGGCAGGGAGGCCTGAGAGGAAGAAGATATGTCATTATTCGGATCTCTTTATTTAGGAACCTCGGGACTTCAGTCCAGCCAGGAAGCGCTGAATGTCACTGCCCATAACGTGACCAATACCGATACCAAGGGGTATACAAGGCAGCAGGTATCCTACGGAACAAGAGAGTATAACACCCTTTCCTCCGATACGCACACCGTTGCAAGAAAGCAGACGGGACTCGGCGTATACATTTCTGAGGTGAGACAGGTAAGAGACCGCTTTGTCGATGCCATGTACAGGAACCAGAATGGCAGGCAGGGCTTTTATGACGTGTCTTACAGTACTATAGAGGAGATCGAGGAGATACTCGGGGAGCTGGACGGCCCTACTTTCGAGAATGCCATGAATGATTTCTGGTATTCCGCAAGTGAGCTTGCCAAGGATCCCACCAGTGAAGTTAATCAGTCCATGTTCGTTCAGTATGCCAATTCCTTTGTGGAAGCGGCTCAGAACGTATACAAGGACATGGAGGATTACCAGGATAAGCTTAATAACCGCATAGCCGGCATGGTGGATGAGATCAATTCACTGGGCTGGAAGATAAATAAGTTAAATGAGAAGATAAGAGCCATAGAAGCGGGCGGGATAGAAAATCCCAACGATCTGCTGGATCAGAGGAATCAGGCCCTCGATGATCTGAGCAAACTGGTCAATATAACATATAAGAATGACTATTACGGAAACGTAATAGTAAAGATAGAAGGCCACGATTTCGTTACTATGAATACGGTCAGCGAGATGGGCTACCAGGCTGAAGATGACGAATCGGTGGGAACCACGGGATTCTATAATGTATTCTGGAAGGATTCTGCGACCGTGGAATCAAGGGATGAGAACGGTGTTCCCATTAAATACGTGCAGGATACCGTAAGAGACAATCCCAATACCGGACGCACAGCTACAGGCGCGGTATTTAACTGGGATCTGGAGATTTCTTCCAAGCTGGATACCGATGTGGGAGAACTCAAGGGTCTGCTGCTGGCAAGAGGCAACCACAGGGGAACCTTTGCGGATCTTGGCTGGGAGACAGATACCCTAGAACAGAAGCAGGAGAAATATGACAAGGTCAAGGATTCCATCATGGTAAATATCATGTCGGAATTTGACGGACTTGTACACAACCTGGTAACCTCGGTCAACAGCATATTGACCGATGCCGCCAACAATGCGACCTATCCCTTTGCCACCTTCGGATATATGGCTGATCCCACTGACGGAAATCCGATCCAGCTTTTCCACAGGATCAGCGAGGATGATACCCTGCAGGGTGAGGATATAAATGACAGCGCCACCTGGTTCTCAACCATGAATCTTTCGATCAACCAGGATCTGCTGCAGTATCCCACACATCTCGGACTCAGGCTTCCTGACGGTTCCGAGGATGTGAAGATCGCTGAAAGATTAAGGGATGCTTTTACGGATGAGAACTATACGCTTAACCCGACACTGACAAACAAGACTTCGCTTAAGAAATATTACGCCAACTTTGTGGCGCAGATAGCAAATTCCGGTAATGTATATAAGAATCTTAAAGAGAACCAGGATCTTACGGTGGAAGCCGTAGAAGCTAACAGGCAGGGTTCCATCGGAGTTGCTACCGACGAAGAGCTTTCCAATATGATAAAGTTCCAGAATGCGTATAACGCAAGCAGCCGTTTCATCAACGTGATAGACGAATGCATGGAACACATTATCAACACATTGGGAACCTGATTGGGGGTAAAAACATATGTCATCTACATTTTTAGGATTAAATACGGCATATACGGGACTGCAGGCATCTAATGCCGCGCTCAATACCACGGCTAACAATATAGCCAATGTTGAGACGAAAGGTTATTCGAGGCAGCAGGTGACCACCCAGGCTGCGGAGGCCATAAGGTCTTTCACAACCTACGGCTGTGTGGGCGCAGGCGTTGATACTCTTGCTATTGAAAGGGTAAGGGAGAATTTCTACGACCTTAAATACTGGGCAAACCAGAGCAAGCTCGGCGAATATGAATCCAAGAGCTATTATATGTCCACTATAGAGAATTACTATAAGGATGACAGCTCCATTAAAGGTTTTACGACCATTTTCAATGATTTCTATGATTCCATTGAAGAACTGGCAAAGAATCCGTCTGACATAACCTATAAGCAGCAGATGATAGGTCAGGCTTCGAATCTGGCATCATATTTTAACGATATGTACATCAACATGCAGAAGCTGCAGGATGATGTCAACCAGGAGATAAAGGTAGATGTTGACAGGATCAACTCCATAGCCCAGGAAGTGGCTGCGCTGAATAAGCAGATCAATACCATAGAGATGAATAGCGGCGCGGTAGCCAATGAGCTGAGGGACCAGAGAGACCTGCTGATCGACGAGCTTTCCGAGATCGTGGATGTAGAGACTGAGGAGATACCGGTCATTGACAATACAACAGGCAATGATTCCGGCGGCACCAGATATCTGGTTAAGATCTGCGGGCAGAACCTTGTGGATGCCAACAGCTTCAAGACTCTCACCTGCGTGACCAGGGAACTGACTGTCAAGACCAACCAGACGGATGTGGACGGCCTGTATGATGTATATTTTTACGGAGCTGATGACTGGACTGCCGATGATTACCGCAGAAAGGGAGATGCCCTCAATGTATACGGCGCATCCGCTTCGGGCAAGCTGGCAGGACTCTTCCAGATGAGAGACGGTAATAACGGAGAGAATTTTGACGGTGTGCTTACCAAGGTGGAGAATACGGCGGGCAAGCAGGTCATTACCGTTGAGGTGGATAAGGATTACCTCATGGATATAAATAAACTGAACCTCACCCAGTCCGGCGGTATCATAAACGTAGGAAACCAGAATTATTATTTTGAGGACTGGAGCTATTCTCACGAGGCAGGTTCGGATAAGGCGCAGTACACATTTACGCTGGATCTGGAGGCCAATAAGAGCAAGGGCCAGATAACCCAGAACGCCGTGACTAACGGAGCTAAGGCAGTAGTCGGAGAATCGGTGGCTTATCAGGGCATACCGTATTACTTAAGACAGATGAATGAATGGGTAAGGCTCTATTCATCTTCGGTGAACCAGATAGTGACTTCCGGCAGACTGGATGACGGCAGCGCGGGACATATCCTCTTCTCAGGCTCGGGCAGGATAGACGGCAAAGACATGAATCTGGGCGGAGAACTTCATTTCTACGCAAACGGAACGAGATATGATGTAAAGGATATAGCCGGCGCAGTAAGCGGCGCTTCGATGAACGGGGATACAACTTATGAGGTTACCAAAGGACTCGAACTTATAGATCAGGACGGGAAGAAGTGCAGGGTAAGCGATATCACCGGTACCAATGTGACCATAGAATATGAAGACGGAACAACGGTAAGCGATGCCATGACATATGAAGACGGAACGGCATATGCGGATGCCACCTTAGGAAACGGCACTTCCTACTATATGCTGACGGCAGGCAATTTCAAGACTACCGAAGAGATGGTAAAAGATGCGTCTTATCTGGCTACCAGGACGGAAGCAACCAATACCAAAGACGGTGTGGAGAAGAATGATGTAGTCAAGGCTCTTATAGATCTGAGGAGCAATACCGACAGGATGAGCTTCAGAGGCTGCGCTTCGGGACAGTTCCTGATAACCGTACTGGGAGATGTGGCGCTGAATGCCCAGAGAGCTACGAACTTCAAGGATAATTACACATATATGCAGAATTCAATACAGAATCAGAGACTCTCGATCTTCGGAGTCGACAATGATGAAGAAGCGGTGAATCTGACCAAGTTCCAGCAGCAGTACAACATGGCTTCCAAGATGATACAGATACTCAAGGAAGTTTATGACAGGCTGATACTGCAGACCGGAGTATAAAAGGGGGTAGCGGAACATGAGAATAACAAATAAGGTAATGCAGAACAATTCCCTTAGGAATATCAATAATAACAAGGTGTTGCAGGACGATCTGAACACCCAGCTGGCTACCGGCAAGAAGATAGCCAGGCCTTCGGATGATCCCGTTGTCGCTATAAGGGCGCTGAGACTCAGGACCGATGTGAGCCAGGTCAATCAGTATTACGAAAAAAATATCCCCGATGCGAAATCCTGGCTGGCACTCACCGAGAGTTCCATACAGACTACCATATCCGTCGTTAAGGATATAGTGGAACAATGTGAAAAAGGTTCTTCCGATCAGCTGACCACCTCGGACAGACAGACGATAATCGATTCACTGAAAGCCCTCAGAGACGAGATATATAAGACCGGTGATTCGGATTATGCCGGAAGATATGTCTTTACAGGTTACAGAACTGATACCTCCCTTTCTTTCAGGGAAGTGACATCCAAACAGTATACTGTTACCGAAAACTTTGATCTTGATGATCTGCAGGAGATGCCCTATCTTCAGGTAAAAGATCTGATGAGCATCACCGAGACCAACTATGATACAGTGACGGCAGAAGAAAACGATATACAGGAGATCAAGTATTACAGATTCCGTCTGGCTTATGACAATCTGGATGATACCGTGCCTACCCTTACATACAGAAAGGACGGCAGTAATTATGCAACTCAGCCCACAGTGGAGACGGACAGGGAGACCGCATATCTTAATGCAGCCAATGATCCCGACGCCCTTTATATCATACCCGAGACCGGAGAGCTGGTCATGGGAAAGAATATTTATGAAGACATAAACAGCTCGAAAGAGAAGATGCATATCACCTATTCCAAGACTAACTGGGCAGCAGAGGATCTCAGGCCGGAGCATTATTTCTACTGTGAATCGCCGGATGAGAAGGGCAATCTGATCAAATATAATCCGGATTATCTTACCAATGAGAATGCATCACCGGATCAGGAAGTATCCTATCAGGTCGGCTTTGACCAGGCAGTGCAGGTGAATACCTATGCATCCGATATTTATAAGCATGACATAGGCAGGGATGTGGATGAAATTACGGATCTGGCCGAGAAGCTGAATAAGGCCGAAGAACTGTCGGAAAAGTTAAGCGGCATGTTAAAGGAGCCGAATAAGTATCCCGATGCATCCGGAAATCTGGCAGCAGAGGCTGACGCCGCAAAGAAGGCGGTGACTTTCCTGAAGGATGAGCTGCAGAAACGCTTCAGCAACTATATTACAAAGAGCCAGGGTTATATGGACAATGCAAATACAGAGCTGACAAAGGTCGGTAACAGATCCAAGAGGATCACTCTTGCAGAGAACAGGCTGGCTGAGCAGCAGGTGACTTTCAAGACGCTTCAGTCCGAGAACGAGGATGTGGATGCGACAGAGGCGGCGGTACAGCTTTCCAGCGCAAGCGTTTCCTACGAGGCAGCGCTTATGGCAACCGGCAAGATGATACAGACCACGCTGTTAAACTACTTGTAAATCGCACCGCCGGGGTGTATAATCAAAGCGGTGGGTTAATCAATACTTTAATGCAATGAGGAGGTAGGATATGGTTATCAAAACCAGGATTTTCGGTGAGGTTACGATCGATGACAGCAA
>JAEEIK010000119.1 GCA_016281335.1 Lachnospiraceae bacterium
ATCGTAGAAAACTCCCGAAGGAAGTGAATGGAGTGCGAACTTGCCGTATTTATTCTTTATGGTATGGCCTGCATTGGCACCGCCCTGAAAACGTACAACTATGTCGGCATCCTGTGCCAGCATATCCGTGATCTTGCCCTTACCTTCATCACCCCAGTTTGCTCCGACAACTGCCTTTACCATCATTTCTCCTTTCATGCATAAAAGCCCTTAGCTGTTTGGTGCCCCTCCGGCACACACGAAGACATTATAATGTTTTTTCCTCCATAAGTAAAGGGCGAAAATTGCTCAATTGAGCGCGTAATAGAGTCCCTTCTTTGCCATAAGTTCATCATGGGTTCCGGACTCCGCTATGCCCTTATCGGCTATATAGAGGATCCTGTCGGCATTTCTGATCGTGGAGAGTCTGTGGGCTACTATAAATGCGGTCTTGCCTTTCAGCAATGTCTCCAGTGCTTCCTGGATAAGCTTCTCCGTCTCGGTATCGATGGCGCTGGTAGCCTCGTCAAGTATGACTACCGGCGGATTCTTAAGGACTATGCGCGCAAAGCTGACCAGCTGCCTCTGTCCTGCAGAAAGACCGCTTCCCCTTTCTTCAAGCAGGGTATCATAGCCGTCAGGCAGAGACTCGATAAACTTGTCCGCATGTATGATACGGGCCGCTTCCCTGCATTCCTCATCGGATGCCTCCGGCCTTCCGTATCGTATATTCTCAAGTATGCTGCCTTTGAAAAGGAAGGGATCCTGCATCAGTACGCCTACCTTGTTTCTGAGGGACTTAAGCGTAATGCTGCGCACGTCGGTCCCGTCTATCAGTACCTTTCCCTGCTGCACATCGTAGAAGCGCGTAAGCAGATTTATCACGGTAGTCTTGCCAGCGCCCGTAGGGCCAACCAAAGCTATGGTCTGTCCCGGTTCTACGTGCAGGTCGAAGTGTTCAAGTATGGGCACGCCTTCTTCATAGCAGAAGGTAACATCATCAAAATCAACCTTTCCCTTCACATCGGAAAGCACCACCGCGTCACTCTCATCAGCGATATCAACGGGATGATCTATAGTATCAAAGACCTGCTCAAGATTGGAGGTAACCTGCGCCAGCTGCTGTATGATCACCGCTATCTGTGTTAAAGGTCCCGAGAACTGCGTCATATAAGCCGAGAAAGCTACCACGGTTCCGGCATTCATCAGGCTGTCTCCGCCAAGTATCAGACTGAGGGCCATGCAGTAGAGTCCTATAGTTCCTATATTCCAGAAGAATTCCACTATAGGCGTATTCAGCTCGTTCCTCATGAATATCTGGAACCACTGATCTACGCACTGGGTATGGACATCCACATATATCTCGTGATTAAGGCTGCCGCGGTTATTGCTCTTGATGATCTTCTCGCCCATGATGGTCTCCAGCAGGAAGGCTGTACGGTTCGAGTTCTTGGCGCGCAGCTTGGCGAAGAGCCTGCCTATCACCTTTCTCAGCATAAGCACCAGTATCATCATCGGTATGACAGTGGCAAAGACCACCAGCGTCAGCTGCGGCGAAAGCGGCAGCATAAAGAAGGTTACCACGGCTATCTTCAGGAAATAGGTGATCAGCATCAGCACGAAGTTGGTAAAAAAGTTTGCCAGATCATTGACGTAATCCGTTACTCTTACAACGATCTTTCCGTCAGGCTTGGAATCAAAGTATTCAAAGGGCAGTTCCTGCAGCTTATAAAAAATATCCTGGCGGACCACCGCTATGATGCTGTGGCCCAGCTTTCCCATCAGTGTCTGATGCAGGTAAGTGATGGTTATCTCCGCAAGAGCAATGAAAGCCATTGCGCCGACGATCATCCCGAGCATGCGCATATCCTCATTTACGGTAACACGGTTGATGATGGTCCGCAAAAGCAGCGGACTGATAAGACCTATCACCGAGGATACGCCCATCAGGCAGAGCACCAGTATAAATATCTTCTTATGCGGAAGTATATAACGGAGCACTCTCGCAAACTGCTTCAGATCTATCTTTCTTTCTATCTTTTCATCTTCGAAATAAGTATTTCTCTTAGCCATCTTTCCTTGCCCCCGCTACATTCTCGTCTACTATATCCTTCTGCATGGCCTGCTGTGAATGCCAGATCGCCGCAAAATGCCCGTTCAGCTTCATCAGTTCATCAAAGCTGCCCCTCTCGGTTATGCGTCCGTCCTGCAGATAAAGTATCTCATCACAGTCAGCTACAGAACTCATCCTGTGTGCCGAGATGATCAGCGTCTTATCAGGATAGTGTTCCTTAATGGAAGCCAGCAGTTTTCTTTCCGTCGTAACATCCAGTGCGGAGGTAGAATCATCCAGCACCAGCACCGGTGAATTTTTGAGCAGGGCTCGGGCTATGGATACCCTCTGCTTCTGTCCGCCGGAGAGTCCGAAACCTCTCTCACCCACTATTGTGTCATACCCGTCCTCAAGCCTCTTGATAAAGCCCGCTGCCTGCGCATGATACGCGGCCTCCTTTATCTTTTCATCCTCGATATTGGGACGTGGGAAAGCTATATTGCTGTCAATGGTATTAGAAAAGAGGAACACATCCTGAAACACATAAGAGAACTTATCCCTCAGGGATTCCAGCGTATATTCCCTTATATCATGCCCGTTCAGCTCTATGCTTCCCGCTGTCATGTCGTGTATACGTATCAGAGATTCCAGCAAAAGGCTTTTTCCGCTTCCGGTACCTCCGACTATTCCGAGACGCTTGCCCTTTGGTATTTCCACATTGATATCCGTGAGCATCTGTCTGTCATCAAGCACCATCGATGCATTACGGATGCTTATATCTATTCCTTCGGTAACAGGGACTGTATCGCTTCCGTCAGGTATCTTACTTTCGGTATCCATGAATTTCATCATTTTCTGGCCGGATACCAGCTGTTGCTGCATCTGGAAGATCATGTTATTTATAAGTGTTACATAGTTCATTATCCTGTTTACGTATTCGGTCGCGGATACCAGAAAGCCCACCAGCAGCTTCCCCCGCATTACCAGTACAGCACTCACTGCGATACTTCCTATATATGCAGTCTGTCGTATTATCGAAAAGGCCGCTTCAAACCTTGCGGACAGACCCACCTGTTTAAGATAAGCATCTTTCAGCGCATCATTGGTCTCATCAAATTTCTTCTTTTCAACCTCCTCATTCGTAAATGCCCTGACAAGTCTTACAGCACTTACATTTTCCGAAACAGTGAGGCTCATCTTCGCATTGGAACTTCTGATGTTCATAAAATTCTGTTTCGCTTTTTTACGAAAACGTAACAGCGCAAAGGCAAATACCGGCGTAAGCATAAGCGGTATCCACAGAAGGCTTAAGTTTATCTTTGCAAGTATCACTACCGAAGCTGTCAGCACAAAGATACTGTCAAAAGTATTCGGTATGATACGGCAGAACAGTTCCTTGAACATGATCGTATCCGAGTTGATCGTTGTCAGCAGTTCACCGGTGTTGTACTTTGACAGGGTCTCGCTGTCCAGTTCCATCAGCTTGTCAAAAGTTGCATAGCGCAGATCACTCTCCAGCGTAAGTCCCAGATGCTGGTTGATCATGTTTTTGATATATACCAGTAAGAGCTTTGTGACCAAAAGCCCCATAAAGATCGCTGCAAGGCTTAAGAACAGTCTCATGCTGTGCAGTTCTCCGAACCTTCCGTCCACAAGAAAATGCAGCGGACTGCTCTCCTCCACTCCGTCACTTTTAAGACAGCAGTTGATAAACATCGCCGATATGAGAGGCAGCGTCAGGTCTGCGCTGAGGGCCACCAGGCTTATCAGCTTTGCCAGTATCGACAGGGGAAGATTCTTCTTCCAGTATTTAAATCCAAACTTCAGTACATCCATTTCAAGATCCTCACTATGCTTTTTTGAGCATACGCCTGTTTTATCTTTTGTGCTTTTTACACTATATCACCGCAGATTTTTAGGCACTATTTATATTTTGTTAAAAATGTTCCATTTTTTGTTATAAGAATATGCTCCACAATCGGTTATATAGAATCATCGATCCTCAACAACGATTTCACCGCGGTCAAATGGGCTGCAGGCGGCTTTTTGCCTGCAGCTGTTGCACAATAAATCAGCTTGGCAAGCAAAGCTTGCCAAAGCGATTTTTGTGCAACGTTAGCACAGGATCTTAGATCCTGTGCCCATTTGACCTTTAATATTTGAAACAGTTGAGATTACCATAGCATTCTGTTATAATTCAGCTTGCACAAAAAAATGGAGGTACAAACCATGGCAACAGATATATATCAGAGCCCGCTCTCCGAGCGTTATGCGAGCAAAGACATGCAGTACATCTTCTCCCAGGACATGAAGTTCACCACCTGGAGACGTTTATGGATAGCCCTTGCCGAGACCGAGATGGAGCTGGGCTTAAGCCAGATCACTCAGGAGATGATCGATGAACTGAAAGCCCATAAAGACGACATCAATTATGATGTGGCAAGGGAACGCGAAAAGCAGGTCAGACACGACGTGATGAGTCACGTATATGCCTACGGCCAACAGTGCCCGAAGGCAAAAGGCATTATACATCTGGGCGCCACCTCCTGCTACGTAGGCGACAATACCGATATCATCGTTATGAAGGAAGCCCTGAAACTTGTTAAAAAGAAACTTGTCTGTGTCATCGACGAGCTTGCTAAGTTTGCGGATGCGCAGAAGTCAACTCCGACTCTTGCATTTACCCATTTCCAGCCTGCGCAGCCTACCACGGTAGGCAAGCGCGCTACGCTCTGGATAAACGAATTCATGATGGATCTCGAGGATCTGGAATATATAATGAACTCGCTGAAACTGCTTGGTTCCAAGGGAACCACCGGAACCCAGGCCAGCTTCCTCGAGCTCTTCAACGGAGATAACGAGACCATCGATAAGATAGATCCTATGATCGCTAAGAAGATGGGCTTTGAATCCTGCTATCCGGTATCGGGCCAGACCTACTCAAGAAAAGTAGATACCCGTGTCCTTAATATACTTGCCGGCATCGCTGCTTCCGCTCACAAGATGAGCAACGACATCCGTCTGCTCCAGCATCTCAAGGAAGTGGAAGAACCCTTTGAAAAATCACAGATCGGTTCTTCTGCAATGGCCTACAAGCGCAATCCCATGAGGAGTGAGCGTATCGCTTCCCTCTCCCGCTATGTGATCATTGATGCGCTTAATCCTGCCATCACTTCAGCGACGCAGTGGTTCGAGCGTACCCTTGATGATTCAGCCAACAAGCGCATCTCCATAGCAGAAGCTTTCCTGGCTACTGACGGAATCCTTGAACTCTGCCTGAATGTCGTAGACGGCCTGGTTGTCAATGAGAAAGTAATAGAGAAGCATCTTCTCTCAGAGCTTCCTTTCATGGCTACCGAAAACATCATGATGGATGCGGTAAAAGCCGGCGGTGACCGCCAGGAACTCCACGAGGAGATAAGAAAGCTCTCCATGGAAGCCGGACAGCATGTAAAAAAAGAGGGCCGCGACAACGATCTTCTCGATCTCATCGCCGCCGACCCTGTATTCAATCTTTCCAAAGAAGAGCTGGATGCCAAGATGATCCCCGCCGATTATGTAGGCCGCTCACCCAGACAGGTGGAAGTATATCTGCGTGATTTCGTTAATCCCGTCCTTGACGCCAATAAAGAACTCCTCGGTGCCACGGGTGTAGTAAATGTATAACTTATGTTTTTTTGATCCATTCCTGCTTCGTTGTTATTATATCTGCCCGGAGAGAGTGGTCAACCCCAAGCCGCTAAGCGGTGCTACGCAGGATTGACAACTCCCTCCGGGCAGATTTTTGTTGGTTAAGCAGAAATGGATCCATATGCGCCTACGGCACAGCCGCATGACTGTAACCCCGTGCAAATCATGCAGGACTGTAATTTTGCATAAAAGCGTTGAAATTACAGTCTTTACAACGCTCTAAACGCATTTTTTCGGGCGCCGGGACTGTAAAACAGCCTATAATCACCAAATTTACAGTCGATAACGCTTCAAAATAGCGATTTTTCAAGAAAAAAGACTGTAAACTAAGCAGAAATCACTAAAATTACAGTCCCTATATAAAATCAGTACTCCACAGAAAGCCTTATGATTTGCGATGATTGTCTGCAAAAGAGCCTCTATACTTGCCCGTGTCCCCAAAGAAAAAAAGCAAGGCCGCGAGCCTTAGCGCAGCACTTAATGAGGGCGAGCATCTGACCTGCCCCAAAGCCCGAGTCTAAACGGCAGCAATACACGACAGCCAACAATGGGCGACGGGCAGATCGCTCAGATGCGAAGGTCGAATTGTAGTGCGGAATGAATGAATTACGCCTCCAGTTCTTTGCCGGTGAGCATCCTGTAGGCCTGCAGGTATTTTTCGATGGTCTTTTCTTCGACTTCAACGGGCAGCTTCCAGTCATGGTCGTTGCTCTTGAGCCAGTCTCTTGCGAACTGCTTGTCGAAGGAAG
>JAEEIK010000120.1 GCA_016281335.1 Lachnospiraceae bacterium
GGCGTGGATACGAAAAAAAGCAGAAGGATCCTTCTGGTGCTGTCTTCGGTGCTCACCGGAGCAGCAGTATGCTTTACCGGAGTCATCGGTTTTATAGATCTGGTGGCACCCCATGCGGTGCGCAGGATCTTCGGCTCGTCACACCGGCTGGTGCTTCCCATGAGTGCCCTTCTTGGCGGAAGTTTTATGGCACTGGCTGATCTGATATCGCGTACCATACTTTCACCGCAGGAGATACCGGTAGGAGCGGTAACGGCTCTGCTGGGTGCACCCTTCTTTCTGTGGGTATATTTCGGAACGGGGAGGAAACGATGAAAGCTGTGGAATGTACGCAACTTCATGCGGCCTATGACAAACGTGTGTTGAATACGGATGCGGAAATACTGCGCGGTCTGGATTTTTCTTTGGAAGAGGGCAGCCGTGTGGCGATACTCGGAGAAAACGGAAGCGGAAAGAGTACATTGCTGAAAGCGATAACCGGCATGCTTCCCTTTGATGGTCAGATCAATCTCATGGGCAGAGCGGTTAAGGAACAGACCCGCAGGGAAGTCGCCGCAACAGCTGCATTGATGTGCCAGCTGTCACAGGTGTATTTTTCCTATACAGTGGAAGAGACGGTACTGATGGGACGGTACATACATCTTAACGGAGGATTCACTGCTTACAGCAGTAAAGACAAGGAGATTGCAGAGGAATGTATGAACCGGACCGGGGTTAAGGGACTTGCAAAACGTCAGCTCAGCAGCCTATCGGGAGGTGAGCTTCAGAGGGTATTTCTGGCACGTACTTTTGCGCAGGATGCGCCCATCCTGCTTTTGGATGAGCCTACCAATCACCTTGATCTGAAAGTGGTAGCAGGAATGAGCGAGTATCTGCTTGAGTGGAGCGAACAGGAGCATCATACGCTGATAGGTGTCTATCACGATATTCCTTTAGCGCTGAAACTTTCCGAATATCTTATCGTTTTGAAAGACGGCCGGATCTCGGCACAGGGTCCGAAAGACGAAGTGCTTGGGAGCGGCGCGCTTGAGAAAGCCTATGATTTTGCAGTTCGTGAGTATCTGAAGGAGATGGCTTTGAATTAATATGGAGAAAAAAGCCGGAGTGATAATGATACAGGGAACCATGTCTAATGCCGGAAAGAGCATCATAGCTGCCGGCCTTTGCAGGATATTCTCTGATGACGGATATAAGGTGGCTCCTTTTAAATCACAGAATATGGCTCTTAATTCGTATATAACAAAAGAAGGACTGGAAATGGGCAGAGCTCAGGTGATGCAGGCTGAATGCGCCAGAACCAGGCCTTCAGTACTGATGAATCCGATCCTTTTAAAACCTACAAGTGATGTGGGTTCGCAGGTGATAGTAAACGGCAGGACTATCGGAAATATGAAAGCCATGGAGTACTTCAGAAATAAAAAGGGCTTTGTGAAGGATATAATGGCAGCATATGAGAAACTTGCGGCCATGAACGATATAGTAGTAGTAGAGGGAGCCGGCTCTCCCGTGGAAATGAATCTGAAAAAAGATGATATCGTGAATATGGGACTTGCAGAAATGCTGGACGCACCGGTGCTGCTTGTCGGCGATATAGACAGAGGAGGTGTATTTGCGCAGCTTCTGGGTACTCTTGATCTTCTTGAAGATAAAGAGAGAAAGAGAGTCAAAGGGCTTATCGTAAATAAGTTCCGTGGTGACAGTCGTCTTTTTGAAGACGGAGTAAAGATACTTGAAGAAAGAGGAAAGACCAGAGTTGTTGGGGTAGTGCCTTACATGCAGGTAAAACTTGATGATGAGGATTCATTATCGGAACGCTTTAATGCTTCGGAAACAAAGGAGTTTGATATCGCTGTCATAAGGCTTAAGCATATCTCCAATTTTACGGACTTTGATACCTTTGAACAGATGGATGGAGTATCCGTGAGATACGTAAACAGTACATCGGAACTCGGAGATCCCGATCTGATCATACTTCCCGGAACCAAGAATACCATAGAAGATCTGAGAGAGATCAAAAAAGAAGGCCTTGCGGATCTGCTGGTTAAAAAAGCAGTATACGGTAGCTGTATCTTCGGTATATGCGGAGGATACCAGATGCTTGGCAGAAAGATAAGCGACCCTCTTAATATGGAGGCAGGCGGCTGCGAAGAAGGACTCTCACTGTTGCCTGTGGATACCCTTATCGAAGAAGAAAAGATATGCAGGAATCATACAGGATACATCAGCGAAGTCAGCGGTGTGCTTGAAGGCATGGAAAAGCTTGCGATCGACGGATATGAAATACATATGGGAACTACGAAACCCTATGAAGAGCTATGCGAATTCACATCGGGCAATACCGGTTATTGCAGGGATAATGTATACGGTACCTATTTCCACGGCTTCTTCGATAAGAAAGAGATCTGTGTTTCGGTCATTGAAAAGATCGCAAAACAGAGAGGAAAAAAAGCAGATACGGAGAATGTGACGGATTACGCGCTGTTTAAAGACCGTCAATATGATATACTTGCAGAAGGGCTTAAGAATAGTCTTGATATGGAATATATATATGAAATAATGGGACTGAAAAATGAAAAGAGATGAACTGTTCTCATTAAAACCCGGTAAGCCGGATGCGGAAATAAAAAGAGCATCAAAGGATAAGTGGGATAAGATAGCAAAACCCATAGACGGTCTCGGTGAACTGGAAGAAATGATAAGCCGGATAGCTTCGATACAGGGCAGAGTCGTTCCCGAGATAAGTAAGAAAGCCCTGATCATCATGTGCGCCGACAACGGAGTCGTGAAGGAAGGCGTGTCCCAGACCGGCTCAGAGGTTACTCTGAATGTTGCAACGCTGATGGGTAAGAGAAAGAGCTCCGTAGGGATCATGACTGACACGGGCATAACGGATATTTTTGTTTATGATACAGGCATCGATTCCGAAGTGACGCCTGCTGGAGTTATTGACAGGAAGATACGAAGGGGAACAGGAGACTTTCTCAAAGAACCTGCGATGGAAGAAAGCGAATGTCTGAAGGCCATAGAGACGGGAATGGCTGCAGTAAAGGAATGTAAGGAAAAAGGATACGGCATCATCGCCACAGGAGAGATGGGGATAGGAAATACCACTACAGCTGCTGCAGTGTTATGTGGGATAGAGGGGCTGGATCCGGCGGAATATACAGGCAGGGGATCGGGTCTTACGGACAGCGGGTATTCAAGGAAGATACAGGTGATAGATGAAGGTTTAAGGCTTCACAGAAAAGAAGGATATAAAAAACCCGCAACATCAAAGGAAGAGATAACGGGTATAATGAGTTCCCTCGGAGGTCTTGATATAGCAGGACTTTGCGGGGTGTTCATAGGAGGCGCACTCTGCGGTATCCCGGTAGTGATCGACGGATTTATAAGTGCGACGGCTGCGCTGGCTGCTGCAAAACTTATGCCGGACTGCAGGGAATATATGCTTGCATCCCATCTTGGCAGGGAAAAGGGAATGTCATTCATTCTGAAAGAACTGGAGTTGAAACCCGTGATACATGCAGATCTGGCTCTCGGAGAAGGCAGCGGGGCAGTGATGCTGTTTCCTCTTCTGGATATGGCAATGTCACTGTATACCGGGGGTACGGTATTTGAAGAAACGGATATAGAACAATACGAGAGATATGATAAATGATCAGTTTTATACTGGGAACAGCAAACAGCGGCAAATCGGAACTGGCAGAAAAGCTGGCAATGGAAAGCGGAGATGCCGGAAGATACTATGTAGCAACAATGAAGATATATGATGAAGCCGGCAGGGAACGTGTCAGCAGGCACAGGCAGCAGAGAGAGGGAAAAGGCTTTCTTACTATCGAAAAGCTATATGATATACGTGAAGTGATCGAACAGATAGAAAAGCCTGATGAAGCTACGGTACTTCTCGAATGTGTGACAAATCTGGTGGGAAATGAAATGTTTGAGAATCCCGCAGGAAAAGAAAAGATAAAAAGCGCGGATGAGATAGCTGAAGATATAAAGTATGTTGCAGGGCGGGTTCATAATATGATCATAGTAAGCAATGAATATGAAAGCGATGCCGATACTTATGATGATGCGACAAGAAACTATATACGTTTGCTTGATCTTGTCAATGAAAGGATAAACAGCTTTTCTGACAGGGTCATGGATATGAGGAAGGGATCAGCGGATTGAAGATATTCAGGTGGATAGCAGTCGCGTTTTCCATGTACAGTAAGATACCCATGCCGAAGTTCGAATGGAAGGATGAGGATATGTCGGACAGCCTCAGCTTTTTTCCTTTGGTCGGTGTAGTTATAGGAGCAGCCGTAGTACTTGTGAATCAGCTGCCGGTCTTTGATGTTATACCCCCGGCAGTGAAGATGCTTTTGACGGTATTGATGCCTCTGGCAATAACAGGAGGCTTTCATGCTGACGGTTTTATGGATACGGAAGACGCGCTGAATTCCTATGCTCCGACGGAAAAGAAACTGGAGATACTTAAGGATCCCCATATAGGTTCATTTGCGATCATCTCGCTGGTAAAATGGCTTCTCGCATATACAGCAGCAGTAAGCGCCGTGCTTCTAAATGAGAACTGTGAGCTGAACACCCTGCTGATACTGGGATCTGTATTTGTTATGTCCAGAGTTTTAAGCGGACTCAGTTCTTTGCTGTTTAAAAAAGCAAAGAAGAAGGGTATGCTGTATGAGGAGACAAAAAACAGGAAGACTGCAGTGCAGGTGTGTCTGAGCATATGGCTGATACTGACTGCTGCGTTTATGATATATCTTGCTCCGGTACACGGGAGCATCGTAATACTTTCTTTCCTTCTTTTTATAGTGTACTATCGAAATAAGATGTATAAAGAATTCGGGGGAGTCACCGGAGATACAGCAGGTTTCTGCCTTACCGTATCCGAACTGATTGCGACGGCAGCTCTCGCAGTAACGATGTATTTCTTTTAAAATTCATATCGGAAAGAGGATTAGCAATGGCTCATAAAAAGGTGATACTGATAAGACACGGGAGAACAAAAGGAAACGAAGAGAAAAGATATATAGGCAGACGTTCCGATGAAGCCTTATCCGATAAAGGTATTGCAGAGGCAGAGAGTGCCGCATCAATTATTGCGAAGCTGACCGGTGGGATTCCGGACCGCATCTGTACAGGTCCGTTAAGAAGAACCGGACAGACTGCAGAAATACTGTTTCCGGCATCGGGATCAATGCTCATTGATGATCTTACGGAAACAGATTTCGGTGAGTTTGAGGGAAAGAATTACCGGGAACTGAACGGAAACGAAAACTATCAAAAATGGATAGACTCGGGCGGAAGCATGGATATCCCGGGAGGGGAAGCAAAAAAGGTTTTTATTGAACGTTCTTTCAGGGCATTCAAAAAAGCACTTGGTGATACGGCTGAGGATGAAACAGTTGCGATAGTCTGTCATGGCGGAAATATAATGGCAGTGATGATGCGGCTTGCTGGCGGGGATTTCTATGACTATATGACGGGAAACCTTTGCGGATATATGCTGGAGACGGAAACGGATAATGAAAGAATTGATCTTATTTCATACCATAAGTTTGACGCTGGGGATAATACTTGATCAGATAATAGGAGATCCCCACAATATGCCTCATCCGGTGAGACTGATCGGAAGTCTGATCTTTTCTTTGGAAAAAAGACTTTTGGGAAATACTGCAGATACCGGGGAAAGAGACGGAAAAAAAGAAAGAGCAAACGGGATACTGTTGTGGTTTACGGTGATGCTGATCGTAAGTGCCATGACTTTTCTTATTATCGTCGATGCATACCTGATCAGTCCTTATCTCGGAGTACTGGCGGAAAGCATACTTGGCTGTTACATACTGGCTGCAAGGAGTCTTTACAGGGAAAGCATGTCTGTATATGAAAAGCTGAAAAGCACTGATACAGAAGGTGCAAGGTATGCCGTATCAATGATAGTGGGAAGGGATACAGACTGTCTTGATGAAGAGGGGATAACAAAAGCAGCTGTAGAGACTGTTGCCGAGAATACTTCCGACGGAGTCATAGCGCCGCTTATCTGCCTAACTATAGGAGGACCGGTATTCGGTATGATATATAAGGCAGTCAATACCATGGATTCCATGATAGGATATAAAAATGAGAGATATAAAAACTTCGGAAGATTTGCAGCCCGCGCCGATGATGTATTTAATTATATTCCATCAAGGATCAGCGCCCTGTTTATGATCGCAGGGAGTTTTCTGCTGGGCCTGTTATCCAAAGAATATGACGGAAGACGGGCATACAGTATATGGCTGAGAGACAGGCGTAATCACAGTTCGCCCAATTCAGCCCAGACGGAAAGCGTATGTGCAGGCGCACTGGGGCTAAAGCTTGGCGGCACACATCTGTATAAAGGAGTTGCCGTAGAGAAACCGACGATAGGTGATGAGATACGTAAGATTGAAACTGATGATATAAAGAGGGCAGGAATACTGATGTTTGCGACGGAAGCCATAGCAGCAGTATTGATGATAAGCATACTTATGGTTTTAGCGATATGAGACACGGTGGGGATATATACAGAAATAAAGTGAATATGGATCTTTCCGTTAATCTTAATCCCATGGGTACTCCGGAAGCGGTGACCGAAGCGGTAGAGAACGCACTTAAGAAAGCGTATGTCTATCCGGATATCAGACAGGAAGAGGTACGCAGGAGTATTGCCGCTTTTCTCGGTACGGAAAGTGAATATGTATATGCAGGCAACGGTGCATCGGAGCTGATACAGGCTGTTGTAAGAGCTGAGGCGCCGAAGAAGGCTGTTTTATTTGAACCCGTTTTTTCCGGCTATGAGCATGCCCTTAAGTCAATTGACTGCAGTATAGTAAGACAACAGCTTAAGGAAGAAAACGGATTTGCCTTAAGCAGGGAGGATCTGGGTATATTGGACAGAGATACTGATCTGGTCTTTGTCTGTGATCCCATAAATCCCTCCGGGCGCAATATCGACGATGGAGTACTGGAGGAGCTGTATAAACTGGCAGAAGAATATGATATCACAGTCTGTGTGGATGAGAGTTTCTTCCTGATGTCTGAAAAGGCACTTAAAACTCCGTTTTCCGGATTTAACGAAGCGGTAAAGAAAAACAACAGGCTCTATATGATAAGCTCATTGACCAAAATACTTGCCATGCCCGGGATCAGAATGGGATATGTAATGTCATCAGCTGACAATATAGAGAAGCTCATAAGCCAGCTTCCGGAATGGAATCTTTCGGTAACAGCTGAAGCCGGTATATGTGCAGGTCTGAAGACATTGAAAGATACGGACTTTGTGAAAGAAAGCTCAGAAATGATCGCAAAAGAGAGAGCTTATCTTTCGGTTGAAATGAAGAAGTTCAATATAAAAGTATTTGAGAGCGATACAGCTTTTATAATGTGTAAAGCTCCGGAGGATCTGTATGAAAAACTGCTTGAAAGAGGTGTGCTGATCAGGGATCTTTCCGGGGATTGCGGAGCGGGAAAAGGGTATTACAGGATCGCTGTAGCAGACCATGGGACCAATGAAAGCTTTATCGGGATACTTCATAATCTTTTCTTGCAAAAAAGCCCCAAAAAAGTGTAGAATAGATATGTATGGTCTCAGGGAATAACAGGCTACGGGAGGAGTTTTCAGATGGATAATTCCAGCCGGTTTTTTGCTAACAGAGAATGTGAGTATTATCCCTGCCATGATATGGAAGGAGATCTCAACTGCCTGTTCTGTTATTGTCCGCTGTATAATCTCAGGTGTCCGGGCAATTTTACGGTAATAGAAAAGAACGGCAGGAAGATCAAGAGCTGTATGGACTGTACTTTTCCGCATGAAGCCGGGAACTATGATAAGATCATAGAGATATTAAAAGGGGGTAAGATAAATGAATCTTAAAACAGCCTATGAGAAATATTTTAAGATAGGGGCGGCTATCTCAGGCAGGAATCTGCGCACGCCTGCTCATATGGAGCTTCTGAAGGCACAGTTCAACAGTTTTACCTGTGAAAATGATATGAAACCCCAGTTCTTTCTGGATAAGGATAAGTGTAAGGACGAACCCGAGAAGTATAAGTTTGCGCCTGCTTTAAATTTTGAGAGGGCTAAACCCTACCTTGAATTTGCGAAAGCAAACGGCATCTCGATGCGCGGACATACACTGGTCTGGCATAATCAGACGCCCAAGTGGTTCTTCCATGAGGAATATAACGAAATGCGTCCGATGGCTGACAGAGACACGATGCTGAAACGTCTGGAAGGCTATATAAGCGGTGTTCTTAACTTTGTTCAGAAGGAATATCCCGGCATCATCTACGCCTGGGATGTGGTAAATGAGGCCGTGGATGACGGCGGCTGGCGTAAGTCTCCCTGGACTAAGACTGTCGGAGAGGACTTTGTTATGCAGGCATTCCGCTTTGCAAGGAAATATGCGGATCCCGGCGTTTCTTTATTCTATAATGATTACGAGACTTCCCAGGCGTGGAAGAGAGACTTCATAATAAAAGAGATACTTAAGCCGCTTATGGCGGAGAAACTGGTAGACGGTGTGGGCCTGCAGTCACATCTGCTGATGGACTATCCCGATCCCGAAGTATATAAGACAGCGCTGGAGATGTTCGGTGAGACAGGCCTTCAGGTACAGATAACCGAACTTGATATGCATAATAACGATGCTTCGGAGGAGTCGCAGAAGGCTCTGGCTGAGCGTTACGCTGCTTTCTTCGGAATACTCCTTGACGCAAAGAAGAACGGTAAAGCCAATGTAACAGGCGTAACTTTCTGGAACCTGCGTGACGAGGATTCCTGGCTTTCTGGCTTCAGACGCGAGACCAGTTACCCTCTGCCTTTTAAGGGAAAATGTGAAGCAAAGCCGACATACTACGCTTTGCTTGAACTGGTGGTGCCGAAAGAAGAGATCGATGAATGGAAGCCGGATTATCCGGAGGGGGCTTTTGAAATGGAAGCGGGTCCCGAGAGTAATATGCGCTGGATGCCGCCTCACAAGATCTGGGAAAAGGATGAATATGACTATGCTGCGGCTTACGGTTTTGTACCCGGCTTCTTTGCAATGATCCACAATGATAAGGAAGAACACGACTGTATGCTGGTGCTGCCGGGCGGCGGTTACTGCATGGTATGTCCTCACGAAGGCGGACTTCCCGCAGAGAATTTCTTTAACAGGGGCATGAACGTGTTCATACTGACCTATACCACCGATATCACGATGTCGGTGCCTCTTAAGAAACAGCCCCTTAAGGATGTATCAAGAGCCGTGCGTTATATAAGGAAGAATGCGGAACTCTTCGGGCTCGGCAGTAAGAAGCTGCTGATCTGCGGTTTCTCGGCAGCAGCCCATGTCTGCGGCAGCCTGGCTGTACATTTTGATGAGATAAAAGATGAGAATCCGGAATATGCGGCATTCTCCAATCGTCCGGACGGCGTGATACTTTCCTATCCCGTGATAACCACCGGCGAGTTTACACATCAATCTTCGATAGATGCGCTGCTGGGAAGGGAACCTTCGGCCGAAGAGCTGGAATACTTCTCACTTGAGAAACAGGTTAAGGACAACACGCCTCCCTGCTTTATCTGGCAGACTGCAGGCGATGAGCTGGTACCCGTGGAGAACAGTTATCTTTTCGCCATGGCACTCAGAAAGAAGAAGATACCTTTTGCGCATTATGTATTTCCTGCGGGAGGCCACGGCTTAAGCACCGCGGATGATACTTTCTTTAAAGGCTGGTCAGGCGGCGAGTATTGCATGGAACAGCTTTTCAGGGCACTGGCAGCGGTAAAGGACGGCAAGGGAGTAAATGTATCCGAGCAGAGAAAGGCAGAGCTTGAGGCGCAATTCTCAGGCGATAATGAACAGCCGCCCATGGAGATAGACAGAAGCCTTATAGAAGATGTGGGCAAGTGGACGGATCTTGCCTGGGCCTGGATAAAGAGACTGTAATGCCTGAAAACAGATGCTTAATGTCTCGGGAGGAGAACAAAACAGATGAAAAAGTGGAAGACATGGCAGATCGTTTTGTTTATTGCTTTATGTATTTGTCTTAATGTAGGAGGGAAACTCATAGCAGTAAATTTGGAACTGCCGCTGTGGGCCGATTCCTTCGGTACGGCGCTGAGTGCTTATGTAGCAGGTCCGATATGCGGTGCCATGGTGGGTCTGACAGGAAATCTGTCTTATTGTATGGTCAACAGATTGTCGGCTGTTTATTCGATCACAAGCATAGCCCTCGGTCTGATCATCGGTATTGCAGCACAGCGTAAATGGTTTGACAGGTTTTACGGTTTTATGAAGGCTGCTTCACTGGCCATGGTAACGGCACTGATCGTTTCGGTGCCTGTTAATCTCCTCTTTGACAACGGATATACCGGTAATAAATGGGGAGACGGCGTGATAGAATACCTGCTGGACAGAAGCTGGCCTCCTGTATTATGCAGCATCACAGGTCAGCTGGCCATCGAATTTGCCGATAAGGTACTTACGATAGCCCTGGTTTATATCATCATCAGGATACGTCAGTTTAAAGAAGGACAGGAACATGAAAAACAGATACAGACCGGTAGTGTGAAAGCGGCAGCGAAACTTCTGTATCTGCCTCTTATCCTCAGCCTGCTTGTACCTGCATATGTTGATGCGGAGAATGAAACGACAAAGGAAGACACTGATTATAACGATTATGTTCAGAGCGTATACAGCAGCAATAACGGGCTTCCCTGCGGCGAGGCCAATGATATAGCCCAGACCAGTGACGGTGTACTCTGGATCGGAACCTATGCCGGTCTGTATCGCTATAACGGGCGGGAATTCCGCTGGGTAGACGGTTATGAATCCGTTAAAAACGTAAACTGTCTATATGTGGATGAAGAAGGCCGTCTGTGGATAGGAACCAATGATAACGGTCTCTCCATAGTGATCCGTGAAAAGATCGCAAATGTACTTGACCAGGAAGACGGTCTGCCTTCCAACTCCGTGAGATGCATCATCCGTGCAACTGACGGATATTATTATGTCGGCACTACTTCGAGCATGCAGATCATCATTATGAACAACGGTCTGAAAGCTGCCAATACCCTGGAGGAGATAAACTATGCCGACAGTATCACAGCAGACCGTAAGGGACATGTGGCTACCATCGCTTCCGGCGGACGTCTGTTTCTGCTCAGCAACGGAAACATACAGTCCAGTCTGCAGCTTCCCGATGAGCAGGAAGTCTTCAACTGCTGTGCCTTTGCACCGGACGGAACCCTTATGGTCGGTACTTCAACGAATCACATTTACTGCTATGATATATCCGGAGATGATTTTAAGGAAATTAAAGTCATAAGCTGCGCCGATGTCAACAGTATCAATAATCTGAACTATCTTGAGGACGGAACCCTGTTCATTTCCACCGACAGCGGTATATCCTATATTGACGGCGGCGGCTATCATAAGCTGAACACAAATGATTTCAATAACTCCATCGATAACATGCTCTATGATTACCAGGGAAATCTCTGGTTCACTTCTTCGAGGCTTGGATTGCTTCGACTTACCAAATCTCCTTTTAAGGATATCTACGGATCCATAGGCATGGAGCGCCGTGTCGTCAATGCCATCGTTTTCTGGCAGAACAAGTATTATATCGGCACCGACAAAGGTCTTGATGTGGTAGATAAGGCCTGCCATCGTCAGATAAACAATGATATGACCGCTGAGCTTGATGGCAAGCGTATACGCTGCATGTATGTGGATAACAATGATCATCTGTGGATATGTACCTACGGAAGTGGTCTTATGGAGTATTCTGCCTATGGAGAAGTCTGGGCCTACAATGCGGACAGCGGCAGTTTCGGAAACCGTGCCCGTATCGTAACGGGGCTTTCAGACGGGACCATCATGGCAGCCGGTGATACAGGTATCAGCTTTATTAAAGATCATAAGGTCACAAAGACCATACGTAACGAGGACGGTCTTATCAATTCCATGATACTGACAGTGACTGAACGCAGCGACGGTACCATACTTGCAGGCACCGACGGTGACGGCATAGCTGTGCTGAAGGATGGAAAAGTGACGGACATGCTTACTCGTGATGACGGTCTGAGCAGCGGTGTGATCCTTCGTACGATTAAGGATCCGAAATCCGAGGCTGTGTTTGTCGTTACTTCTAACAGCCTCTGTTATCTTGATACGGATGGTTCCATACGGGTGCTGGATAAATTTCCGTACTTTAATAATTATGATATCTGGGTAAAAGACGAAGATACTCTGTTCGTTATGTCCAGTGCGGGTATATATGTGGTGGAGCGCGATGAGCTTGTTGCGGGCGGAGAGATCGCCTGGGAGCTTCTGGATGCAAGACGAGGCTTAGGTACTTCACTTACAGCCAATTCCTGGAATTATTATAACGGTAATAACGAACTTTTCCTTCCCTGTGATACCGGTGTTTATAAGATAGATGTTGAGAAATACAACAGCGATGTCCGTTCCTACAGAATGCAGCTGGCTTCGGTTAAACTGGATGGTGTACTGCATCCTCTGTCCAGAGGAGGAGCGATCACGGTAGGGCAGGGCGTCAATCGTGTGGAGCTTTCGCCGGAGATTCTGAATTATACGATACAGGATCCCAATGTGGGATATTATCTTGAGGGTTATGATACCCAATGGACAGTCGTTGCACAGAACAGCCTCAATAATATAATCTATGTCAATATACCTGCAGGAGATTATACTTTCCATCTTGCTATCTTTGACAGCGCAGGTGAGCGTGTCCTGGAAGAGAGAAAGTTTGAGCTCATATTTGAGGGCGAGTTGTATGAACAGCCCGGCTTTCATTTCTACATGCTCCTCCTGCTTTCACTGGGACTTATCTGGTTTACCTGGCTGGTAGTTCAGAGACAGCTCAACCAGCAGCAGATCAAACTGAATATGGCAAATGAGACAGTCAGGGCTATCGCTAACGCAGTCGATGCCAAGGACGTGCGAACACATCAGCATTCTACGCGTGTTGCGGAGTATTCGGTATTGATAGCAAAGGAGATGAACTGTTTCAAGTGGTGGCAGAGAAATAAGGAACTGTCAAATTTAAAGAGAGCTGCACAGCTACACGATATCGGTAAGATAGGAGTGCCGGACAGTGTTCTGAACAAAGTCGGACGTCTGACTGATGAGGAGTATGCACAGATGAAATCACATGTTATCAGAGGTGAAGCGATACTCCGAGATTTCACACTTGTTGAACACGTGGCGGAAGGCGCGAGATATCATCATGAACGCTATGACGGCAAAGGTTATCCGGACGGACTTAAAGGAGAAGATATCCCTCTGTTCGGCAGGGTCATAGGCGTAGCCGATGCTTTTGATGCAATGACATCCAACCGTGTGTACCGTAATCATATGGATACGGATTATGTTTTGACTGAGATGCAGAGAGGAAGAGGCACGCAGTTCGATCCAGATGCGCTGGATGCATTTATGCGTCTGATAGATAAGGGCATCATCAATCTGGAAGAACTCTATGCCCAGAAGAGAGAAGAGATACGACAGGCAGATCAGGAAGCCCAGAAAGAACTTGCCCGCCGTGTTGAAGAAGATAAGAAGATCCAGGCTGCCCAGATGGAGAATGAAGATAAGAAAGAATCTGAAGATAAGAAAGGAGGCAGCGTATGAAAAGGATATACATAACAACCGGACTGACCTGTCTGGTAATACTTGCAGCATTTATCTGCTGTTTCCGGCTTTTAAATCTTTCGGGAGGTAAGGATCATCTGACAGTCGGATTTGTTTATGATAATGATGAAAGTGTTCCCTATACTTATAACTTTTCACTTGCAAAAGAAGCTTTGGAAAAGAAGTACGGGAACAGAGTGACGACAATAGCCTGCAGCAACGTACTGGATGAAGAGATGGAAGAACCCTTAAGGGATCTGGCAGAAAAAGGCTGTAATATCATCTTCTTTAACGGGTACAGCGAGCTGGTCATGAAACTTGCTCCCGAATATCCCGATATACAGTTCTGTCAGACTTCTTATATGGATATGGAGGGAGTTACGGTTCCTGAGAATTATCACACTTTTAAGGGCGAGGCTTACCAGGGCAGATATGTCAGCGGTATAGCAGCCGGAATGAAGATAAAACAGTTGATCACTGACGGTCTCATTACCGAGGATCAGGCGATCATAGGTTTTGTTGCTGCCTTTCCTACATCGGAAAGCATTTCGGGTTATACGGCTTTTCTTCTCGGAGCCAGAAGCGTGGTACCTCAGACAGTGCTTCGTGTTTCTTACACCGGAACCTGGAGCAGTTACGCAGAGGAAAAGAAAGTGGCCCAGCAGATGATAGATGACGGCTGTGTGGTCATTACTCAGCATACGGATACCATAGGACCTGCAGTAGCCTGTGAGGAAGCCTCCGAGAAAAAGCCGGTATATTTTGTTGGTTTCAATCAGAGTATGTCTGAAGTGGCTCCTTCCACATCCCTTGTAACAACCAGGATATGTTGGGAACCCTATGTTCTTTCAGCAGTGGATGCAGTCATGAAAGACAAAAGCATTGAGTCATCAGTCAGCGGCAGGATACATGGCACGGATGTATCGGCAGGTTTCCAGTACGGCTGGGTGGAGATGGTGGATCTGAACCAGCAGGTTGTAGCTCCCGGTACAGAGAAAGCTATGAACAATGTCATAGAACAGTTTATGCGCGGATATTCCGATTTTGTCTTCAAAGGAAATTATGTCGGAGTTGATCCCGATGATCCTTCGGATACGATAGATCTGACTGACGGATATATAGAGAATGAGAATACTTCTTTTCCTTTATTCCATTATATCCTTAAGGATATAGTAACTATTGTGGAGTAAAGAGATTTTCGATCATAGATGTAAGAGGTGACTAAAGATCATGAAAATGAGAGAACTGATAATACTGCAGTTATTGGGTATTGTATTGTTTGCGGTTTTTTCGTTTATCCTTTATAAAATGGGTGTTTTTAATCTGACCAGCGCGATCGTCGTGTATGCAATTATGGGGATCGGTAATGTGGTAAATGCGCGTATACAGCTGATGAAGCCTATAGAAGAGATGGGGTTCTATGATGATCTTACAGGCTTTTATAACCGTACGAAACTCAGCTTAAAGAAAAAAGAGTATCAAAAAAGAAAGAGTTATGCTGTTGTCTTCTTTGACCTGAACAATCTGAAAAGAATGAATGATGATCATGGGCATGATGACGGAGATAAGATGCTCATGGATGCAGCAACACAATTGAAATTCTGGGATAAATACGGTGATATGTACAGGATAGGCGGAGATGAATTCCTGGCTGTTATCCCGGAATTAGCGCAGGAAAAACTGGATCCGATGTTAAAGCAATGGATCGAAGGTTTTCCTGTATTGAATAAAGGATACGGAGATGATTTTGTATGTGATCTGAGTTATGGCGCAGCATATAAAAATCCGGCGGACCATGTTTCATTTGAAGATATGATGAACAAAGCAGATGAAGCGATGTACAGAATGAAACAGGAGACCAAGGCGAAGTAGCCCTGATCATCCCTTTCCGTATTTTTCCAGGTGTTTCTTGATCGCATTAAAAGTTTTATCACTGATATAGTGTTCGATACGGCAGGCGTCTTCGGTTGCCGTTTTTTCATCTACGCCAAGTTTAATAAACAGACCTGACAGTACGGTATGACGTTCATAGATCCGTTTTGCCAGGATCTCCCCTGCCTTGGTAAGCTTGATATAACTGTTCTCATCTTTTTTTATAAGTCCCTCATCTTTAAGAAGGCCAAGAGCGCGGCTTACAGAGGGCTTTGAGAAACCCATATATTCCCCGATGTCTATAGCGCGTACCGCTGATGATTCCTGCGAAAGTACATATATAGTCTCAAGATACATTTCTCCGGATTCCTGAACTGCCATGAGCTGATCCTCCTTTACTCTTATAAAGGATATTCTACCACAGAAAAGCCGTAATATAAAGAAAAATCGTGATATCGGCGATGAAATTCCCGGGGACAAAAAAATACTTGACAAGTTAGCTAATGCTAATTATACTGTGCTTTAGTTAGGGGATGCTAACAAAAGCTTGTGGACGTTGGAATTAACCAGCGTTTTTAAAAGATATAAGGTTAGCGGATGCTAATAATCAGATGGAGGTGATAGCCGGTATGGATCTTAATAAAGCAGAACTCGGAAAAGAATACACCATTACTTCTGTGGATACCGAGGGTGATGAGGAAATGGAAAGCTTTCTTTTTTCACTCGGTTGTTACAGCGGTGAAAAAATAACCGTTGTGGACAAGAAAAAGAATCTGGTGGTTTCGATAAAGGATGCAAGGTATAATATCGACCCTGATCTCGGGGCCGCTATACATATTTAAGGGAGGAAAAATAAATGAGGATCGCATTGACCGGAAACCCGAACAGCGGAAAAACTACAATGTATAATGCGCTGACGGGCAGAAACGAGAAGATCGGTAACTGGGCCGGAGTTACGGTGGACAGAAAGGAGAGTCCGATCAAAAAGAATTACAATGACAGCGGAAAGGAGCTGATAGCAGTTGACCTGCCGGGAGCTTATTCCATGTCGCCTTTTACTTCGGAGGAGAGCATTACCAGCGCTTATGTTAAGAATGAACATCCCGATGCCATCATCAATATCGTTGATGCCAGCAACTTAAGCCGTTCTCTTTTCTTTACAACA
>JAEEIK010000021.1 GCA_016281335.1 Lachnospiraceae bacterium
CACTTCGGCATCTGCGTTCTTCACGCAGTTCCATATCACATTATATCTTTTTTCCAGCTTTTCGTATTCGGCAGGCTTTGCAGCCTCACTCCCGTCATAGTCCTCGCTGGCTCTTATATCCACCTCGGTGAGCTGTACCTTCCCCACCACTTCGGCATACTGTTTAATGGCGCTCTGTATATCGATGGTTGCCGGATCATCCATTCCGTAATGTCCCTGCATGCCCATGGCGCTTATCCTTGTGCCCTCTCCGGGTGCGCCTTCCTGCGCCTTCAATTCTTTAAGAAGTTCTATTATACCGTACTTCTTATTTCTCATGCACTCGTTGTAATCGTTGTAGTATAACTCAAGTTCCGCGGGTGCGTATTTATTTGCATATTTAAATGCGTTGATAATATACTGTTCGCTTCGGTACACCGCCCACCAGCTGGAGTTGCTCCCGTGCCTGTCATCGCTTAAGGGCTCCGACGGATTCTCCGCCTCGGTCCTGTAGGTTCCGGTACCGTCGCTTATCGCCTCATTCACCACATCCCAGCCGTAAAACAAATCTTTGTATTTACTGTCTTCGCCTGTGTAGTAGCTGAGCATGCTCTTTATATACCATTCGAGACGTTTGTCCATCTCGGCTGCGCTCACGTAAGGCTTGTTCTTATCGTAGCCCTCGTGGAAAAACCACTCCGGTGTCTGGGAGTGCCATACCAGCACATGTCCCCTTACCATTATCTTCCTGTCGGGATTCTCTTCATTCCATTTAAGGAATCTGTCAAGTATCTTATCCGCTCTTGAATGATCCAGCTTCGGAACTATGATATCCTCGCCGTTCAATGTATCCGTCTCGGTCCCCGGACAGCTGCTTACGCTGTAGCCGAACATGCAGTCCGGTTTCAGTTCGTTGCCCAGTGTTACTCTTTCAAAGTGCGTCGTTATTATATCCCATACCTTAGGATCGTCTATCTCTGCTCCGGTGACCGCACAGCCTGCGAATCCTCCGGAGTTCTCCCTTATCGCATCCCTGAGGACCGGCACTTCCGCTTCCTGAGTCTCCTCAGCACTGCTCTCTTCCTCTGTCACAGTCTCCGTCATCGTTTCGTTATCCTGCGAAATCTCCTCTTCATCGGGTTCTTCCGTTTTTGTCTCGGCAACGACTTCAGGCTCTTTCGGAATGTTTTCCTTTTCTCCGGCGCATGCGGTAAGCATAATTCCTGCCGCGATCAGTGCTAAATATTTTCTCATTTGACTTCTCCGGCATTTTTTTACCACTAAAAAACGCATAATGCGCCCAGTCAACTAAAAAGATTATAATTTTCGGGCTTTTCAATTGCTCATTAAATCATGCTTCTGATTACCCAGATTTTGCTTTTTGTTTTGCACAGCTTTTTGTAAGCGTTTTCGCTATATTTTGTGCATTTTTGACAAACTTCTTATATAATAGTATAATATGCCACATGAAAAAAGAAATCTCGGAAATAATACAGTCCGCAAGGACTGAGGAAATAATAGATTACCACTCAGCCAACAGCGATTTCGGAAACGTGCGCGTCGTAAAAGACGGGCACGAGGTTGTTGATTATCGTCATTCCAGTCTTCACCGCATATGGATGAACGAACAGCCGGTCAATTTCTCTCCCCATTGGCATTCGGCAATGGAGATGATCATTCCCGTAGAGAATACCTATACCGCAGTATGCAATGATATCCGTTACGAGATACAGCCTGCGGAGATATTGTTTATTCCCCCCGGAGTCATGCATGAGCTCCAGGCGCCTCCTTCCGGCAGGCGTTTCATCTTTATAATGAACATCAGCTCTTTCACTAAGCTTACCAGCTTCGCCAGGATCATGTCCATCCTGTCCCAGCCCCTGCTTCTTTCTGAAGAGAAGAATCCCGAGGTATACGGGGATATCTACACCATACTTCTGCAGATAAGGAACGAATATTTCGGTCAGGGCGAGTTCTCCGACCTGATCATACAGTCTCTGCTTTTAAAGATGTTCGTATGTCTCGGTGAGAACTATGATCACCAGGAGAACGTCTTCTACGGAGCTGCTCCTTCCAAGCGCAAGGAATATGTGGAACTCTTCAACGATACGCTCAAGTATATCGACGAGCACTTCACCGAAGAATTAAGCCTCGAAAACATAGCCTTTAAAACCGGTTTTTCAAAATTCCATTTTTCAAGGCTCTTCAAACAGTATACAAATTACAATTTCAGTGATTATCTCTGCTTCCGAAGAATAAAAGAAGCGGAATCGCTGCTGATGCAGCCTGATATGTCCATCACGGATGTGGCGATCTCCTCGGGATTTTCCAGCATCTCCACTTTTAACCGTCTGTTCAAGCAGCACAAAGGCTGCTCTCCGAGCGATTACAGAAGACGCAACTCCGCGCTCCTCAAAAAAGGAGCGCAGGTCAAAGTTTAAGGATTATATACAAAGTTCTTAAAGACTGCTCTTCCGCCGGGTGTCCTGGTGGAATAACAGCAGAGTCCGAAACGGTTCCCCGTAAAATGTGAAAGTCTGAATTCCATCTTGTGCGAAGCTCCGAACTTCACGAATTTATTTCCTTTAAGATAATAGAAATCCAGTCTGTCTTTCATATCATCAAAAGTCGCCTTGAGGCACAGACATACCTCCGGCCCGTCCAGAGCTGTCTTGTCGGTGACGTCCCCGGGCATCAGATCCACTCTTGCCATATTGTCCTTCAGGTCTTCACCGTTCCTTACTATCCTTACCAGATAATATCTTCCCATTTCCTTGGTAACGGCTATCATGCCGTAGCAGCTCTGCAGCGCGCATAAGCCTGCCACATCTCCGTCACGCAAGCCCTCCGCATTGACCGTTACTTCCGCGCTGCACCTGGGCCAGAGCATCCTCTGGGTCAGGGTATTCTTTGCAAAAGTGACATTGACGCAGATCTTATCCGTAGTGATCTCCAGTCCGCCTTCCGGAAGCAGCTGCCACAGCTCATTATCCGGCTGGTGATTCCACTGCCACTGCAGCTTCAGCTGCTTATTCTTGGGCAGTTCCTCTTTCGGCAGGAACCTGTCCGAAGTATAGAGGGGTTCGTAATCATAATTCGGCCTTGCGCTGGTTAAGTCCATTCTGGCCGGAGTCTTGCCGTATTCACCGAATACCGGCATGTCATCCTTCCAGCTCACGGGAACAAGCACAGGTATGCGTCCCACTGCTCCCATATCCTGGAACAGCACGGCGTACCACTTGCCGTTCAGCGTATCAACTATACCGCCCTGGGCCACTCCCTGTCTGAAATAGTCCCTGCAGTCCTCAAATACCACTCCTCCGGTAAACTCTCCTTCGAGACTTTCCGATCTGAAACAGCTCTCGGTCCTGACTCCGCCCTTAGGCCAGTCTATGACAAAGAGATAATAGTATTTACCTATCTTGTAGAAATGCGAGCCCTCGTATCCGAGACCTATATCCCTCTCGTCTCTTATGAGAATGCGCTCGAGTCCGCCTTCTTTGGCAGCGGTCATCTCATCATTAAGCTCGGTCAGATGTATCTCGGTATTTCCGTGTATCAGATATTTCCTTCCGTCATCATCAAAGAAAAGCGAAGCATCATGGTATCTGCCTTCTACCACGCTCTTCTTCCAGGGTCCCTCAATATTTTCCGAAGTAAAGAGATAATTGGCATTACCGCTGTTGCTTAGGAAAAAGATATAGAACTTACCCTCATGATATCTGAAGGAAGGAGCCCACATGCCGCCCGAATATTCGGTCTTCTCCAGCTCCATCCTCTCCTGGGGATTGTCGTCCAGTTTATCGTACACATAGCCGACCAGCTCCCACTCGGCCAGATCATAAGAACGCAGTATCGCACAGCCCGGCATGAAATACATGGTGGTGCTCACCATATAAAAGGTATCGTTTACCCTTATCACGTCCGGGTCGGGATAATCCATCCTGATTATCGGATTTACAAGTTTCTTCATTTCATAACCCCTCTGTCAGTCGACTACACCAAACCCCAATACCGTAAATCTCTTATCCAGATCCTTTTCGGGGATCCTTACTTCTATGTCACGCTCCTTCGCGGGACCACCCCTGAATACTATCAGCGCATTGGCATGGGCCCAGCCTATGAGATGGGGATCAACATTCAGCTTCAGCTCCCCGTCCGCATATACCTCTGCCGTACCCACTTCATTGGATGCGGAATCCATATATACCAGGAAGAAAGCGCTGCATTTTACTTTCAGCTTAAACACAGCTTCCTTTGCATCTCCCGCGTACATCCAGTTATCATCAAACTCCGGCGTGCCCTTGAGATTTAAGTTTCTTTCAACAAACTGCAGCTCCGTTCCCTTGGCGCTGAACGCTCCCGCATCATATGAAAGCACTGCAGGACAGCTGTCGATATTCTTTCTGTCTACAAGGTATACCTTCTCAAACTCTCCGCCCTTCGGAGGTATTATTCCGCTGATATCCAGATCGGCCATGTCTTCGGATTCATCCGCTGCTTTAAACATATGGATCAGTGAATCCGACATTATCTTATGTCCCGTATTGGTAGGATGATACATGTCATAGAAGAACTGGTTCTTCGAAACTATGCCGCCCTCTTCTTCGCTTAAATAGAACTTGTCATAGACGGCCTTCTTAATGCTCACCATCGGAAGCTCATAAGCTTCACCCACACACTTAAGTCTCTCTTCAAGATTGTATCCGTCCACGAATACAGAGAAGAGCAGTATCACCGCAGGCTTCTGCGGACTGTTATATATCTTGCGGACCAGCGAATCATAGCATTCGCCCTTGGTCTCATCGCCCTCGTCGTTAACGGCAAATTCCACAATGACCACATCCGGAATAAATTTTCCGTAATCCGTCAGGTCTTTCTCGTATCTGATCATTCCCAGCTCGGAGGGAGTGCCTCCCACACCGGCTTTACAATAACCCACATTGTCTTCGGTACCGCGTCCGCAGACTTCGCAGAAGCCTTTAAACGCATTGTAGGCATAGCATTCGGTGTTGATGGGAATGGCTCCGGCGCCCTGGGTGATGGAACCTCCGATAAAGCCGACGTTCACCTGCTCACCGGCCCTTGCCCTGTCTATGGCATATTTCAGACGATGGATATTTCCCTTCTGAAGGAAGGAATCACTGATGATCTTTTTATATGCAGCTCCGTTAAAGTCGATCTCCTTTTCGGGCCTCTGCTCGGGAGCCGTGTATCCGTCATTTAAATAAAAACATACGGATGCCTTTGCGGTAAAACCGTTTTCTTCAAATTCAAAACGTATCTGTCCCGGCACATTGTCATCATCGGACCAGTCAAACTTTGACAGATCCATGACCATCTCCATGCCGTCACTCATAAGCTCCATTTCCAGAACGGTGCCGGAATTGTAAATATCCTTATGACCGTACATCTGGAAAACAAACTTTACTTTGACAGGCTCCCCGGGCTTTCTTACGGATACGCCTATGCTGTGAACCTGCTTCCTTAAACCTTCCACGGTAAGCAGTTCAGCGGACATCTTCTCATCTTCAAGATTGCCCGCCAGCCTTGCTGCTGCCGGAAGCCTTCCGTTGTCCTCAAAGATAAACTGTATTCCCCTGCCGTCCGGCTGGGGATTCGCGCATATCTCCTTATCTTTCATCACATAGTATCCCGGCCTTTTGGCTGTGGGATCTTTGGGCGCGACGGGACCTCTTCTCTCTTCCATGGCAGAATCCTTTCTCCTAAACTCAAAGAGGAGCATAACAGCCCCTCCCGTTTATGCTTATTCAGAATTCTACCTTAGGCATCTTCCTTTAGCTCCTTATGTCTTGTTTTATACTTATCAAACCTTGCGAATTGGGCATATTTACCCAAAATACTCGTCTATCTGGTCCTTCATCAGCGCCACGACATCACCGCCTTCATGGTAGGTCTTGTACCAGCGCGCTGTCTTCCTCACGGCTTCCTCTATGTTCCAGACAGGCTTAAGATCAAAAGTCTTCTTGAGCTTTGAATTATCGAGTTTCAGATAAGCTGCCTCATGAGGAGCTCCGGGCTCCGATATGTCTTTAAGCTCAGCTCCTTCTCCCCATTCAGCTGCAAACATTTCGGCTATGTGGCCGGCAGTGATCGCATCTCTTTCATCCGGTCCCACATTGTACCAGCCCGCAAGAGCAGCATTTGAATCCTGCGCCATTACTATCCAGAGGTATGCCACAAGGGGTTCCAGCACATGCTGGAAAGGCCTTGTGCTTCCGGGATTTCTGAGGAGCACCGGCTCC
>JAEEIK010000121.1 GCA_016281335.1 Lachnospiraceae bacterium
ACAGGGCGCTGACGGAGTTTACCGAGGAAGAAAAAAGGCGTATCTGCCAGTATGTAATAGAGAAAGTTGATGAGATGGATGTGGATGAGATTCCCATTCCGATCATGCATAATGTGGTGGAGAGCGCATTAGAGCAGGTGAAGCCCATAGTTGCGAAGAGCTACAGGGATTACCGTAATTACAAGCAGGACTTCGTGCGCATGCTGGACGACGTATATAAGAAGAGCCAGTCCATCATGTATATAGGCGATAAGGAGAATGCTAATACAGATTCTGCGCTGGTTTCAACCAAGAGAAGCCTTATCTTCAACCAGCTGAATAAGGAGTTGTATCAGAAGTTTTTCCTGACCACCGAAGAACTGCAGGCCTGTCGCGACGGATATATCTATGTGCATGATATGTCAGCCAGAAGAGATACCATGAACTGCTGTCTCTTTGATGTGCAGAATGTTTTGAGCGGCGGTTTCGAGATGGGTAATATCTGGTACAACGAGCCCAAAACACTGGATGTGGCTTTTGATGTTATAGGTGATATAGTCTTAAGCGCAGCCTCCCAGCAGTATGGCGGCTTCACGGTTCCCGAAGTGGATAAGATACTGGAGCCTTATGCGGAGAAGTCTTATGCGAAATATACGAAGAAGTATGAGGCAATGGGCGTGGACAAAGCTACGGCCGAGGCTGAAGCCTATAAGGATGTGGTAAGGGATTTCGAACAGGGCTTCCAGGGCTGGGAGTACAAGTTCAATACCGTGGCATCAAGCCGCGGTGATTATCCTTTCATAACGGTGACCGCAGGTATAGGACAGGGACGCTTTGCAAGACAGGCTACCATAGCCATGCTGAACGTACGTCGCAAGGGACAGGGCAAGGAAGATCATAAGAAACCGGTGCTCTTCCCTAAGATAGTATTCCTCTATGATGAGAACCTGCATGGTCCCGACGGCCCGATGCGTGATGTATTTGAAGCGGGGGTTGAATGCTCCGCGAAGACAATGTATCCCGACTGGCTTTCACTGACAGGTAAAGGTTATATTGCAAGCATGTACAAGCAGTACGGGAAGGTCATATCCCCTATGGGTTGCAGGGCTTTCCTTTCACCCTGGTATGTCCGCGGCGGCATGCATCCCGCTGATGATAAGGATGAACCCATTTTTGTGGGACGTTTCAATATAGGAGCAGTTTCACTGCACCTGCCCATGATACTGGCCAAGTCCAGACAGGAGAGCAGGGATTTCTATGAAGTGCTGGATTATTATCTGAATCTGATCCGTCAGCTTCATATACGTACATATGCATATCTCGGAGAGATGAGGGCTTCCACCAACCCGCTGGCATATTGCGAAGGCGGTTTCCTGGGCGGACATCTGGGGCTCCATGATAAGATAAAGCCGCTGCTTAAGGCTGCCACAGCATCCTTCGGCATAACGGCGCTCAACGAACTGCAGATGCTCTATAACGGCAAGTCACTTGTGCAGGACGGACAGTTTGCCCTGGATGTGATGGAGCATATCAACAAGCGCATCTCCGAATTTAAGGAAGAGGACGGCAATCTGTATGCGATCTACGGAACACCGGCAGAGAGCCTCTGCGGACTGCAGGTTCAGCAGTTCAGAAAGAAATACGGTATAATCGAAGGCGTTTCCGACAGAGAATATGTCAGCAATTCCTTCCACTGCCATGTGACAGAGGATATCACCCCGATACAGAAGCAGGATCTGGAGAACCGTTTCTGGGAACTCTTAAACGGCGGCAAGATCCAGTATGTAAAGTATCCTGTCAGCTACAATACCGAAGCGGTGAGCACCCTGGTAAGACGCGCGATGGATATGGGCTTTTATGAAGGCGTGAACTTAAGTCTGGCTTACTGCGACGACTGCGGTCATGAAGAGCTGGAGATGGATGTATGTCCGAAGTGCGGAAGCCGCAACCTGACCAAGATCGACCGCATGAACGGATATCTGTCATACTCAAGAGTCCACGGTGATTCGCGCCTGAATGACGCCAAGATGGCAGAGATCGGGGAAAGGAAATCGATGTAATGCGCTACCATAATATTACTCACGATGATATGTTAAACGGCGACGGACTCAGGGTAGTGCTTTGGGTGGCAGGCTGCGAGCACTGCTGCAAGGGCTGTCAGAATCCACAGACCTGGGATGCCGAAGGCGGACTTCCTTTTGACGAAGCTGCTAAGCAGGAGATATTTGAGCAGCTGGATAAGGACTATATTTCCGGCCTCACCTTTTCAGGCGGAGATCCGCTGTTTCCGTCAAACAGGGTGGATGTGCGCAAGCTGGCCCAGGAAGTGAAGGAGAAATATCCCGATAAAACTATCTGGCTCTATACAGGCTATCTCTGGGAGCAGGTCATGCATTATCCGGTTATGCAGTATGTGGATGTTGCCGTTGACGGTGAATTCGAGCAGGATAAATTTGATGCGAACTTAAGGTGGAAGGGAAGCTCCAACCAGAGAGTCATTGATGTACAGAAGACTCTGAAGCTGACGGATCCCTCAGTGCCGGTGATATTTTGTGAAGATTATTGAGGGAGACTAAGCCCCTCATCAGTCGCCTGCGGCGACAGCTTCTCCCCGGAGGGGAGAAGCCGGGAGGAGAAGAATGGAAAAGATCAGGATAAAGTATTTTACGGATAAGATAGAGAAGCTGCGTTATATCGACGGCAAGTCGGACTGGATAGATCTGCGCTGTGCCGAAGATATCGTGCTTAAGAAGGGAGAATTCAAGCTGCTGCCTCTCGGGGTAGCCATGCAGCTGCCCGAAGGCTATGAAGCCCATGTGGTGCCCAGAAGTTCGACTTTCAAGAATTTCGGGATAATACAGACCAATCACTGCGGCATCATTGACGAGAGTTATTCGGGGGACAATGACCAGTGGTTCATGCCTGTATATGCTGTAAGAGATACGGAAATACATGTGAATGACCGTGTCTGTCAGTTCAGGATCATGGAGCATCAGCCGGTCATTGACTTTGAAGAGACGGATCATCTTTCGGATACGGACAGAGGCGGTTTCGGAAGCACCGGCAAGGCGTAAGCCGAGGGTATTTAGCTAAGTATTTTTTGAGATACAGTTAAAGCGAAAATATTGATATTTTCGCTTTTTTTTGTTAAGATGTTATGCGGATATTTGGGTAAAAATCCGGTTTGTCATATCGAACCCGATTTTTAACAACAGATATCACGGAGTATAGATGGGAAGGGTTTTTGACTGGCTGGACAGAAAAGTTAATGAAGCTGTCCGGGACTATGACATTAGGATAAACTCTTTGGCGGCATTCCATGCAGGGTATGCCTTTTTCTCGTTGATAAATTATGAAGAAGATATAGAGGCCTTTCATGTATATAATGTCTGGAACGGCGAGTTTAACGATAAGCTTGTGGCAGCTCTGCCGTCCGGCGGATTCATGCTGCATTGCGATAAGGAAACCGCATACAGACTGGAACAGGGCAATGCGGGATATCCGGTATTTGTAAAGCTGCGTTCCAAAAGGGGCCGATTGTATGTACAGGCTTTCTGCGTGACTTATGCGGACAGCGTGATGGATATGTATTTTAACGGCTGTGAGGTGATCACACCGGAATATGTTTATTTCAGGAGATATGAGGAACCCGGAGATGCGCATTATAACGAGATGCCCGTATCCGTGCCTTCTGTATGCATAAATACCAGCCGCATACCTTCATCATACAGACATCAGGGGTCTATGATAAGAAGCAGTTTCAGAGGCTTTTTCAGAAGCAGTTTCAGTTTTATGGGCGGAAGTTTCAGGAGCGGAAGTTTTAGAACCGGCAGCTTCAGCCTTGGCAGTTTCAGACAGCTCGCTTTCGGAAGAGGCAGCTTTAGGACAGGGAGCTTCGGACTCTCTGCGTTTTCTCATGGCAGTTACAGGAGCGGAAGTTTCAGGATCGGCAGTTATTTCAGAGGCAGTTTCACCGGGAAATTGTATAACGGAAGCTACTATTCGGGCAGTTATCACAGGGGCAGTTTTGTATACGGCGGAGGCGAC
>JAEEIK010000122.1 GCA_016281335.1 Lachnospiraceae bacterium
ACTTCTTTACATAGTTTATGCTCGCCATCATAAAAAGCAGGGTCGCGATGATCGTGTAAAACAGGCCGAGATCGTTACCCTCTGAGTTTAAGGTGCACAGAGGCGCCCCTATAAGGGCAGTTATCCATATGGCAAGCCAGCCGATCCTCTGGCTGTTCAGCTTATGCATTTTTTTGTAAAAGAGTTCCATTTTATTTGAAGCAGTCATGGTCACGCCTCCTTTCCCATATTCTTTACCGCATCACGCAGGTCTGTATCTTCTTTGTCACCCAGTACTTCAAAGCGGTCCCCGCCGGAAACAAGTCTGCCTTTATCAAGAAGAAATATACGGTCCGTGATATCATTGATCTCATCCAGCAGGTGGGTGCTGAGCAGTATCCCCAGTCCGCCGGTCGCCACCTCATCCTGAAGGAGTTCGATCACATCCGTTTTAAAGACCGGATCCAGATTGGCTAAGGGTTCATCCATCAGCAGAAGCTTAGGATGTCTTGCGAGAGCAAAGACTATCTCGGCTTTTACCTTCTCTCCGGCCGAAAAATTTGCGTATATTTTATCGGCCTTATCTTCGAGGCCGGCTTTTTTTATAAGCCTTTCATAGTAGTCGCGATCAAAATCAGGATAAAGGAGCGAGAGGAATTCCACATTATGTTCAAGCGTAAGATCCGTATCACACCAGCAGTGGCCTGTGAAAGCAACCTTCTCGTGGTAAGCAGGAAGGGTTCGGGGGCATATCTTATCGCCGCCAAAATAAACGCTTCCGCTCTTTGGAGTCAGCATGCCATAGAGCAGCTTAAGCACCGTGGTCTTTCCGCAGCCGTTCTTTCCCAGCAGACAGCTTATCATGCCTTCTTCCACGCTAAGCGAGATATCGTCTATCGAAAACTTGTCGGACCTTTTATATTTAAAAGAAATGCTTTTTGCTTCTATCATTTTCTTTCTCCTTTTAGTTATCCCAGAGGATCATCAGCATATCGGAAGCTTCCTCCGCGCTCATACCGCTTTCTTTTGCGGCATCCACCCATTCAGCAAGACGCTCTTCCAGTCCCAGTGTCTTCTTTTCCTTCATATACTGAAGATCCGGGTTGTCCACGTAGAAGCCTTTGCCCTGCACTGAATAGATCATCCCTTCCTTCTCCAGATCTTCGTATGCACGTTTTATCGTGATCACGCTTATCTTCAGATCTGCTGCCAGCGCACGTATTGAGGGAAGTGCCTCGCCTTCTTTCAGTTCACCTGCCACTATCTTATCTTTGATCTGCCTCTCGATCTGTTCGTAGATCGGCAGCCCGCTTTTTGTTAAGACTTTTATATTCATAAGCTACACCTGCGCTTTCTGGATACTCAGTGAGAAATCCGGGATAGTAAAGTTCTTTGTTTCTTTAATGTTATGGATCGAAAGCAGTACCGTTGCGACCACTATGATCGATATGTGGATCCACTGTGAGCCGTGGTATATAAAACCGTTGATGCAGAATCCCGCGCCGTAAATAAAGTAGACATATGCAGGTATCAGATAGAAGACAAATCTTTCAAGGGCTTTGGCTATGGGCAGTTTCTTTTTCTTTCCCGGCTTCTGTGTTACGGATGCCGTAAGGAGCGTGTTGTAAACAAAAAGCATCTGCAGCACAAAGTAGAAAGCAGGTATCAGCGGTCTGCGAAGAAGAGCGGAACCGGGAGAATCCAGGCTGAAATTACCGTTCTTTATCATCACATAATGTACGGCTATCGAAGCGAGACAGATGATAAGGTAACGCAGCCATACCATTGCAACACGCAGGCGTCTTCTGGCGATGAGCTCTTCGCGGCCCAGGGGAAGCATGTGCTCGGCTTCGGTATCATAAAGAAAGCCGTAGGAAAAAGGACAGGAAGCGATCACAAACAGCCACTGCAGCTGGCCCACTGCGAAAACAAGGGTGATAAAGCAGATCCTTAAGATTATGAAGGGAGGAAAATATCTGTATTTTAATCCCTGTTCACGTATATATTCACGCATTGTCTTCTCCTTTCTCGGTGTAATACATGATCTCCTGAAGATCCGCATACCGTATGTCATTCTGTAATCCTGCCGGAATTTCGTTTCCGTTTATGTTTATCAGGTATTCCTTATGGGCTTCCCTTATCCTGTACCCGGCTATCATCTCTTCTTTTATACCTGCTTTTATCAGTTCAGCTTTGCCAAGCTCCGTGCTCAGCAGTCTGTGCTGTTCCCTGAGTTCATCGCAGCTTCCCAGGAAGCGCAGGCTGCCGGTATTGTTCTCTTTTTTCAGCCACAGCAGTATATCGCTTATCCTTTCCAGCTCTGTTACCAGATGGCTTGAGATGATCACCGACTTTTCTTCCTTTGCGGTAAGCTCCCGTATCATGTCGTAAATCTCATCCCTGAACTCCACATCCAGGTTGCCGACGGGCTCATCCATGATATAGAGCTTGGCCTCGTGGCTCTGCATGAAAGCGAACTGCAGTCTTATCTGCTGGCCGCTTGAGAATTCGGATAAGAGCTTCTTTTCCGGGATCTCATACTTCTTTACCAGCTCCTTATACTTCTTCAGATCGAAGCCGTCGTAGAAGTATCCGTACATCTCGCCCACCTGCACCGCGTGCATGAACTCCGAATAGGGCTGGGACTGCAGGACGTATCCGAGTTTTTTGCGGTAAGCCTTCATATCGTTTATGAAATGACTGCCGTCTAAGATGACCTCTCCCCCATCGCCCTTCGCAGGATCCGGATAGTAGCTTCCCAGCAGGCACCTTATAAGTGTTGTCTTGCCGGAGCCGTTGGTCCCTATGAGTCCCAGCACGGTACCGGGTTCAAGGTCGAAGCTTATTTCTTTTAATGTGTATCCGTCAATAACTTTTGTCAGCTTATTACATTCAAACCACATATTCTTATTCCTCACTTTCTGCGGTTCTTTTACTTGTTTATATGCACAGTATACACAGTTATATACAGCTTGTCAAGAAAAAAAATAAGACCATGGGGTCGGACCTCATGGTTTTTCTCCTTTTTTCCTCGATACGATCATCAGATGCTCCGAGTGAGTTAAGTATTCTTCTTTTTCACAGAATCGCAAAGCATAGTCAAACCACGCTTCCCGGATCTTTCTTGAACTATTCTTTAACTCGTTTTTATACGGCGCAAGGATGCTTTCCTGCCCAAAGATCGTCTCTGTCTTAAGCCCCCGTATACGCCGCATCAGAGCCTTGGCATCTTTAACGGTTGTCATATAGGCATAGGTGAATGCTTCAAAGGACAGACTCTTATCTTCTGCCGCAACTTCAAAATATTTTTGTTCCTTCGGCCACAGAATAGTTTCCTGAATTTCCCGCAGGCCATAGATCACTCCGCCAAACATAAGGATGAAACTGCAAAACAGATATCCGTCAAGTTTCAGCACACGCGCAGCCTCCCTGATCGCGCTTATACGTTTTTCTTCAGTTAAAAGATGATACAGCGGTCCCATCAGGAAAACCACATCAAAAGAATCATCCTCGAAGCCGGACAGATCTGTTGCATTGCCCTGCATAGCCGTGATCTTTGTTCCGTATTGTCTTGCTTTCTTTTTTGCAAAACGCACATTTTCATCACTCAGATCAAGAAGAGTAACCGCATGTCCCTGCCTTGCATAGTGGATAGAATAGTGCCCGGGTCCGCCGCCTATATCCAGTATGCTGTCCCCCGGCCGTATGTATCTGTCCATCATATGCGTTGTTATATACTTTTCAACAGGAAAACGCACCTGCAGCCTGTCCCATTCTTTTTTCGGATCCGCATCATAATGCTCTTTGATCTTTTCTGTTTCTTCTTTTTTTAACATACACGTTTTCTCCTCTTATAACCAGCTCATCCGGTTTAACATGGCACTGAAGAAACATGATCTCCACGCCGCACTTCTTGGCCTCAGAAAGCGCCTCACCAAACTCAGGATGTGTAGTCACATTTGCTCTTACCTCGAGAACACCATCCATCTGTATCACAAAAGCAATTATCGCGTGGTATCCGGCCTTCTTAGCCCTGATCAGCTCATGAATATGTTTAACACCGCGTTCCGTAGGCGCATCCGGAAAGTATCCCACTCCGTCGATCTCCAGCGTACAGCCTTTTACCTCCATCAGACACTTTTCACTGCCGCGCTCCATGTAAAAGTCAATACGTGAATTCCCATATGTGTACTCCGGTACAATCCGGTCATACTCCTGTTTCGAAAGCCATTCCTTAACGACCTTATTTGGTGCCTGACTGTCTATATTAAAAATTTTCCCTGTACTCTTCCTGACTGCTATCAGATCATACCTGGTCTTTCGCCCCGGTGTCCCGGGCTCTGTAAGCCATACTTCACATCCCGGTATCAGAAGTTCCCTGCACCGTCCGGTATTCTTAACATGGACTGTTTCTTTCTTCTTATTGATCTCAACCTCGGCTATAAACCGGTTTGGTCTTTTTAAAAAAACTGCACGGGTAATATTATCATACTTCATTAATCTTTTATTTCCTGGCACGGCGATCCGTGCCGCTCTCCACGTAGTATTGTGCCTTGGCTTTATACATGAGTTCATCGGATGCCTTATTTCCTGTCCACAGTTTGATGCCAAAAAGCAGGATCATGAATATCGTGATCAGGTGTCGGAAAAGCATATCAACCAGTATATTTACCATGTCTTTCCTCAGTAATCTTACATACTGTTATATTATACTACCTGATCTGTCTGATTGTCATCCCAAAGCGTATTATCAGGGATTCTCCTCTTTCGCAAATTTATTGGCCAGGATAAGATTTATTATCAGAAATACTCCCATTATAACGTTTCCGAGCACCAACGCATCATATATATCGAACGTCTCTCTCCAGTCAGTTACAGCTCCGATACAAACCGTCACCAGAATAATGATCGTATTGATGATAACCTCTGCGATCCCGTTCAACGAAAATGCCAGATAATATCCGTATTTATCCTCTTTTACGGCTCTGCCGACAAAAAAAATATTTAATATAGCCTGTACCATTACTATCAAAAACATCACGACGATCAATATCAAGAAGAAAATCCTGTATCCCTGTCCTATGGCATCCAGTATAGGAGTAGGCGAACCATCAAGTGTTCCCACAGGCGGATCCTGTATCTCTCTGACAACACCTATTCCCGTAGACAGCATGATCCATATCAGAATCGCATCTGCAATCGACAGACCGATAAGTAATATGTTTGATATAAGTTTTACTAAATATCTCATCCTTTTATCCTGCTATGATCTTAAAACCTGACGGTTCTTCTCTTTTCGCTTACTCCATAAAACTCCATCTATATTGCCTCTTCCTTACGTTCTGTATTTTTCAGGAAGGTTTTTAAGCCCCCATTCTCCGCCCTCTCTCTTGGAAAGGACAAGGCCGTCTTTCATAAACGCCAATACTCTTGCCAGATTCAATATCAGATACATCGTATTATCTGTAATCTCTTCTTCAGCATCTGCAACTCTTCTTTCAATTCTGCTGTCTGTCGTTACTTGTAATACTCATAAGAGAGCGCCCCTGCATCATCATCTGTACGATTAAGCTGTGGTACATTTTCAATCTTCATAATATACATCTGAAGCAGGCAGTCTTTCCGTATACCATGATTTAAGATCATGGATAATAACTGTTTCTAAATCCTCTATAAAAAAAGCTTCGTCATATTGCATTTTTCTGGCATACTCAATATCATCCTGCTCCTCTTCAGAAATGATATCAACTTTTTCATGACCATGTACAAGATAGTTCTCGCGCAGTTTTATTGCCAAATCGATATACTCTTGTTTGTAATATATCAATGTCTTTTTCATATAATCTCTTAACCTGCCGAATCAATATACTGTAATTTATACAGGAACCTCTATTCCATTTATCTGAACAGCTTCTGTATCTTCAGTTGACCAGTCAATCAATTGTTCAACAAATTTAGGTGTGACAACATCCGGAATATGAAAGGGTAAGATATATCTGTTCCAACACCCATCTGTTTCTTTTGTTTTGAAAACCCTGCCTTTGCTTATTACATATTCAAGCTCTGTTTGTAACGGACAAGAAAGTATCAGGCATTTATCCTCTGATACAATATTCAATACATTGTATGGGCTATCATCATCCAAAGCAACATACCAGAAATAAACTTTGTTTCCAACTATTATTTTTCGTCTGCCTTTTGTTCGTATGCTCATTATGTATCACATTATCCTATTAACTCTTTCAAAACATCCCGGTTAATCCATATCATACATCTTCATTGTTTCCCTGTTTCTATACTCATGCTTCTCATAGTACGCAATCAGTTTTCCTGCTTCATTTCTTAGAGCGACCATATACACATCTTTATTCTCCTTTTCATTGTATGATGTGTATACGATATTGTTATCATCAGATGCTTTAAACCAATCCAACACTTTTACGATCATTTTACGTGATTTATCGTTATGGCAGTTAAGAAGACTTTGTCCGACCAATTTCTCACCGCCCCATTTTTCGTATCGACTTATCGCAGCAGGATTCATATAGATTATCATGTGATCAGGATCACAGATAACTACAGCAGCATTGTCCGCTTCAAGTACACTTTTATATACTGCATTAAGATCTGTCATCGTTTATCATCTCCTTTCATCTTTGTAATAAATTCCGTAGCATAGCATGGCACAATTCCAACAGCGTAACACAGCAGATCAACAATCGAGAAACCTGTTCCTATAATGATACGCAGCAGCCTGTTTGTTATCCCGAAACGGTCGCAGAAACCCCAAAGCTGCAGGAATTCCACGCCAAATGCAAATACGAGAATAGCTGTCGGAAGTACATACCACTTTCCGGGCAATTTAGGAAACGCCGTTCTGAAAAGCGTGTATAGCAGTATAACCACCAGCACATCTCCAAGATAATTCCTTATCCATCCATGAGCATACAGGCCGATCATTATCTCTATGATCAGAAGAACCACGGATGCAATACAGTAAGCAAACCTTTTTTTCATAAACTCTTTATCAGTCACTGTATTCTCATATACTTCATAGTCTTTCTCCTATTAACTGTCGACCATTATATAAAGTTATTATCAGACTGTTTATAATACTATATCAAAAAAGGAACTTCTCATAAAGCACGAATTCCAAAAGCCGTCACTCTAAGCCTTTATTCTGTGGGTACATAATAAATTCAAATATGATATAATAACCCCAAACAAGAAACTGATCGGGGACATGTAATGAAAAAAGCTGTAACACTTATATCAATACTTACCATTATTGCCGGTGTGATCATCATTATCGTATCGCTTATAAACAAATGGTCGCCGCCACATTCTATAATAGGCGGCGCTGACGGTCCTACTATAATCTTCCTC
>JAEEIK010000123.1 GCA_016281335.1 Lachnospiraceae bacterium
AACTTAGGTCTCAGCGCATTGCTGCCGGTACCTCTCTTCATCATCCCTTCTTCTTTGGTGATGACCGAGTCACCGCTGCCTTCGCTTCCCGCTGCCGCTATGGTAAGTACCGTGCCGACAGGCAGGGCCTTTTCCACCGGCTTTCCGTCATAGAAGTCCCAGAAATCCCCGTCATATATAGCTCCTGCCGCAATAGCCTTGGAAGAATCTATAACGCTTCCGCCGCCTACCGCAAGTATGAAATCCACCTTTTCTTTCTTGCAGAGTTCTATGCCTTCATATACAAGACCGCTCCTGGGATTGGGCTTTACGCCGCCCAGTTCCACATATTCAAGCCCCTCCTTTTTAAGTGAGGTCTCCACTCTGTCCAGGAGTCCCGAACTCTTTGCGCTCTTTCCTCCGAAATGTACCAGTACCTTACTGCCTCCGAAACGTTTTACCAGCTCACCGGCCTGGCTCTCACTGTCCTTACCGAAGGAAAAAAACGTAGGTGACCAAAATGTAAAATTATCCATGTTCTACCGCCTTTCTTATTTGAATGCTTCTTTAGATCTTTCAAGAGTTTCTATGACTTTGTCACACCACTCGTCAAATTCCTCATCTTCCACCTGACATTCGGGATGTGAAAGCACATAGTCAAGGGCTATGCGCACGCCCTTCTCAAATCTTATGCCCGTGCTCATCTCCGGAACTATCCTCTTGAGTTTCCTGTTATCGAATACCACCGATACCGACTTGTCACCCTTAAGACTGCCCTCAAAATCAAAGCCGTATTTATCTCCTGCAGCGATAAGATAATCCGTTGCCACATGATACGCATAAAGCTTCACGTTAAGCGCATCCGCTATAGTCTGATATATCTGGTCCCAGCTTAAGGCTTCGTCACTTGTTATCTGGAAGGCTTCGCCTATTGCGTGCCTGTTTCCCATAAGTCCCGTGTATCCCACGGCGAAATCTTTATTGAAAGTCAGCGTCCACAGAGAGCTGCCGTCTCCCTGGATTATGACCGGCTTTCCTTCCAGCATGCGCTTTATCACCTGGTAGGGTCCCTTCTTTCCGTGCACTCCCAGAGGCACATTTCTCTCATCATAGGTATGACTGGGTCTTACTATTGTTACCGGGAAGCCTTCTTCCCTGTATTTCTTCATAAGGAATTCTTCACAGGCTATCTTATTTCTCGAATACTCCCAATAGGGATTGGCAAGGGTGGTCCCTTCGGTGATTACATATGATGCCGCAGGCTTGTTATAAGCAGAAGCCGAACTGATATAAATGTACTGCTTTGTTTTATCTTTAAAAAGGCGGTAATCCCTCTCTACCTGGTCTACGGTAAAACCTATGAATTCTCCTACTACGTCAAATTCCATTCCTTCCAGCTTTTTTGCTGCATCGGCTTCGTCGGATATATCACAGCTTATCTGCTTCACATTTGCAGGAACCACGTCTTTTCTGTTGCCGCGGTTTAAGAGCCATACTTCCCACAGAGGATCTTCGGCAAGTCTGTTCACTATCGCAGTGCTTATCGTTCCCGTACCGCCTATAAATAAAGCTTTCATCCCATACCTCCCTTATGAACGTTATTGTTTCGTATCTCAATAAGGGGACAACTCCCCACAAAAATCAGAATATACAAAAGCAAAGAAAAAAAACAGAAAAAACTTATTGTATTATGACCATTTTTTGTTATTATATATGCATGAAGAAAAACACTAAAGAAATAATCAGATATTATAATATCCACGGAGTCTCCCTGACTGAATCACACGCACCGATCAAATTCCCCTCCCACTGGCATAATGCGGCTGAGTTTACTCTCATCCGCAAGGAAGGCTGCAGATATAAGATCGGCGATACCGTATATTCGCCCGCTCCCGGGGATATACTTCTTATCTGGCCGAGAGAGCTTCACGAAACCCTTTTTTCACCGGAGGGAGGTTCAATGTTTATCCAGTTTACCTCCGGTCTGCTGGAAAACAATACTGATCTTGTGGCTGCCTCGGGCTTTCTCAAGGAATGCCATCATATATCCCTGAAAAAGGAACCCGAACTGGCGGAAGGACTTACGGGCCTGCTTAAAGATCTGAAGGAAACCTATAGCAAAAAACAGTATTTTATCGAGACAAAATGCAAACTTCTGATATACGACATGCTGATGCTGATAGGCGAATACGTTATGCGCGAACACCGCGAGCAGATAGGTAATGAGAATTTTTCGGACAAATCCTGGGACTATATCCGCGCCGCCTGTAGTTTCGTGGCCGACCATTCCGCCGAGGACATCTCCCAGGCGGACGCTGCCGCCCAGATCGGACTCAGCCCCTACTATTTTTCAAAACTCTTCAACGAGTATACCCAGATGACTTTTCCTTCCTATCTTGCCGGGATACGGGTACAGAATGCCATCAATCTGCTGGCAGACGATCACTATTCCATAACCGACTGTGCTTTTATGTCCGGTTTCCAGTCCACTACTACCTTTAATAAGGTATTCAGGGAAACCACCGGCTGCACTCCGAGGGAATACAGAAAGCTTCACAAACACGGGAGGTAAAAATGAGCAGAAAAAAAGTCGAAATATTCTGGACCGGCGGTTTTGATTCCAGCTTTAGGGTAACACAGCTGTCCCGCTGTGACGTCGACATACAGCCGTATTATCTTGCAGATAACAGGGACTCCCAGGAATACGAATTGAATGCGATAAAAAAGATCACCGAAGTTCTCAGGAATCATAAAGACACCCGGGCAGAAATACTCCCGCTCATAACGGTATCCGTGGAAGAGCGTATAGCGGCGCCCGAGATAACCGCCGCCTATGACCGTATCCACAAGAACCAGCGCCTGGGCACACAGTATGACTGGCTTGGCCGCTTCGCTTCCGTACACCCCGGAATAGAACTCGGAATACATGAGCAGGCAATTGAATTCATCAATAAATTCGGAAGCCTGAAAACAGTTGACGATCCCGATATAGGACAATACTGGATAGTCGACAAAGAAAATACCGATAAAGATGTCTGTCTGATATTCGGAAATTATCATTTCCCGCTTGTAAAGTATTCCAAGCCTCTGATGCGGAAAGAATATATAGACGGCGGATACGAAGATGTGATGAACCTGAGCTGGTTCTGTTACAATCCTGTCGATGGCAAACCCTGCGGAGTATGCTATCCGTGCATGTGTACGATACAGGAAGGCCTTAAGGAACGTTTTGATAAAGCAGCGCTCAAACGTTATCGCACAAAAATGTGGAACCGCCGCATATATCAGATAAAGAAACCCATCAAGAAACTGTTGGGCCGTACTGACGGCTGATCAGGAAAGCATCCCCCAATACAGTTCTTTCTTCCCTGTCATGGACGGCTGCTGCTGCATATGCACTCCGCCGTAGAGATTAGCCTCCAGAAAGGCAATGCTCTTATCTTCACGCACCACCACATCCCAGGCGATATAATTCAGCTCCTTCACTTTTTCATGGGCTTCCAGTGCCTTTTTCTTTACGCTTTCCCATTCCGGCACTTCAAAGCCTTTAATATCCAGTCCGGTATCCGGGTGCTTTAAAAACTCGCCTCCCGCTTCATCCACAGCATGACTTATAACGATCCCGCTCTCTGCATCTATCTCGGCTACCATTCCTCCCGAACTGTAATTATCGATGCCCGAATCGCCTCTTCCTATCCTGATAACTGCACCGGTCACCCGGAGTTTTCCGTCTCTTAAACTCCTTGTGGTGTACAGTCTCAGCGTGTTTACTGACTGTGGATGGAGTGCAGCGAGTTTCTCATTCTCTTTTATCACTTCTTCAATGATATATCCCTTACCATGAACTTTATCATACAGCTTTGCGATATCATCGTCATTTACGGTTTCAGCAAAAAACACCCCTCTCCCCTGAGCGCCACCCGCCGGCTTGATTATAAGCTTTCCGGTATTTTTGCAGAACTCCGTAAACTCTCCCGCAGAGACTTCATCACCTATCCATCTGCGGCCTATATACTCCGAAAACTCACTGCAGAAACGCTTTTTATCATTAAATCTTGCCCAGTCTCTTGATTTTTTGTCGCCGTTAAAAGCCCTGACCATTACGGCCAGATCGCCTTCGGTTATAAAAGTCTTATTTACTTTATATCCGTTCTCATAGTATCTGTACAGAAAGTAATCCAGCCCGTCGATCCCTGGATACAGCATCTTTGCCAGCAGAAAATCCGCATGGTGAACAAGCCCCCAGACAAATCCTGCATCAGGCTTCATGGTCTTTAAGCAATATGCATAGGTCCTGCTCTTATCTGTGATTTTCTTTCGAATCAGCTTCATAGCTTATCCATTCTGCCCTTTATGCTCCGTGAGATTTTCCACGCCAGACGCTTCAGCGGTTTCACGAGACTTTTTTCCACCAGTTCCTTTGATCCTTTCTCTTTATGGAATATACCGCCCGGATATGCGGGATAGGTGTATCTGTAATTGTTTTCTTTCATAAAAGCTTCAAGCTCAGAAAGCGCCCCGGCCTCGTCAAAACGCTCTGCAACAGACATTGCGGCAAGTTTTTTTGCATAGTCAGCGGAAACACTGTGCTTCTGTATGATTGCATGATAGATCAGCGAATAATACTCATCCTTCTCGTCCATGATGAAAAACAGATCAGCATATCTGCGCCTTTTCTTAAGCATGTCTGCTTCCCAGAAAGAGTCATAATATCCGTCCCCGACCGTCCTTATATCAACCGGTATCACTGCACCGTTTATGCTTATCTTCTGGTGTATCCTGTCTTTCTTATTCTTTCTGGGCTCACAGCCGCTTATCTTCTCAAAACAATTCAAGTCATCACAGAGAAAATCTATATCCTCGTGTTCTCCCTCTGCCTTTCCTTCATCACTTATATCCTGATAGTTCCTTAGTACAAGATATCTGCTGCCTTCGTCCAGCGCTTTAAAAAAGTCTTTAAAGGATTCCCACTCTCTCATTTAGCTTCATCTCCTTCTTTTGCTTTTTTAAGCTTCAGAACTTCCATGATCTTATCCCTGTTGATATACGCAGCAAGCAGTACTGCTGCAAAAAGGATCAGACGTATTATCATATAGCTGTACAAAAGTGTCAAAGACAGTCCTATAACGCTTACCACCAGCGAGAGCATAAAGATATGCCTGTCATTGTAAATGCTCTTCTTTCCGATCTCTTTCATCAGTATCCGCCTCATAACAATATAATGGAACAGCGTGTAAAGTATATAACAGGCAAGTGTCGTATAAGCGGCAGCTATAAAGCCGTACATCGGAATAAATACGGCGTTAAGCGCCACATTCAGCACTGCGGCGCACACGCTGGCTATCATCATATATGCGTTCTTTTCAAAATAGAATTCAAAGTTGGCAAAGAAACTGTATAGGAAAGTAAAGTATACGCTTACCGCAACCGGCGGCACCACCCATATGGCTTTGTCATACTTGCTGGATGCAAACACAAGTATCACCTCCGGTGCCAGCAGGATCAGCATCACACAGCAGCCTGCAACGATCAGAAGCAGCCTGAAGGATTTTTCACGTATCTCTTTGTAATTCTTTTTCTTGATCTGCTGGTATATCCAGGGATTAAAAGAATTCAGTATCGCATGGTTCAGTATGTTAAGAGCTGTGGCAAGATTATAGGCCAGAGAATAGATCCCGGCGTCCTCTTTTCCCGCGATATTCTTTATCATGATCCTGTCAGACTGGTTCAGTACGACCTGCGAGAGATAATGCGGGATCAGCGGTATATTGTAATTAAGCGCATATTTCCAGTATTTCACCGAGAAATAGCCGTGAACTTCCGCAACCATTTTGCACAGGAAGACCAGAAGAGTAAGGGCATCCGCAATAATTATGGCCAGTATCCTGGCCGTCACCTTATCCTCAAAAGCATATACGGCAAAGAACTCCATCCCTGTCTTAACGCATATATTGATAAGAGTCGCAATGACCATTATCTTATAGCGGTAATGCACCCTCTGTCTTACGGTCCAGAATTTATATGCCATGCCAAAGAGGATGTCCGTCATCATGCATGACACATACAGTTCCGGCATTTTGAAAAGACCTGCAAAAAACGGCTCAAAGATGATTATCAGTGCAAAAAAGAGGACATATATCCCCATGAACAGGCTCTGAACCGAAGATGAAAACCTGTCCTCGTCATCATCATGTTTGACCAGGCCTCGCAAATATACTCCTGATGCCAGGTTCATAGTCACGATTATAGTTACGATATTCTGCCAGGTAAGAAAGACACTGAAAGTTCCGTATTCTGCTTTAGACAGCGTCCTTGCAAAAAAGGGCGTTGTGAGAAATGAAATACCGCTCTGCAAAAAATTACAGACCGTAAACCATATGGCTGCCCTGGCCTGAACGGAAAAGCCGTCATATGTGCTTTTAATTCTTTTTAAATAACTCTCAGACTTCATCAAGTAATGTCCGCATTCTGTTTACTTCTTTTTTGTTTACCAGACAGTATACTGCGCTTACGGCTTTCTTCAGGTTCTTCTTGCCGATCAGCTTTCTTAAGCCCGAGCATATTGCTTTAAGAGTGATCTTCAGGCTGTTTGTCTTGTCGGCGAAACGGTAAAATTTCATATACAGCGGTCCCAAAATACTGCTTCTGATCTTTTCATTCTGAGGAATATAGGGATCATAATAATATCTTTTGACCGGAACCGTGATGTCCCCTTTTTCCTTAAGGAGACAGGCCGCCCTGTGCTGACCGTCCTTGATGATATTATTATCTCCGTATACTATGATATACTGCTCATTCCAGGGATAACCGTTTTCTCTTACGCTTTTAAGACATTCCTGCATCCTCTCTGCCGGAGTCTGGTCGATATGGTCCGATCCCTTTTCTTTTATGGAAGCAGCATCTCCGGATAATTCCTTAAAGAACACGGACTTATCCAGTTTCTTTATACGTTCCCCTTCGACCCACAGTTCGGACAGCTTCACCTCATCATCGCATACTTTCTTCAGGTCATAAAGCCTGCAGCGCTCGGTGCACAGCACATGCTCCAGAAATACCGGATCCAGTTTTGATATATCCAAACCGGGTATCTGTAAAAGCTCATTCATGGCTGCGCAGATATCGCTGCACAGCTGTTCCATTTCCGGATAGTCAAGATCTACCCGGAAACGGTTTATATGCAGGTGCATGCGTTCGCCTATGTTGTCATCCAGCCAGACTTCATAGCGCCCGATCTTTTTTCTCTGTAGTTTTGTAACTGCGGGATTACTCATATCATCTTAATAATATGCCAGATAATCGGCTATTATCTCCTCATATTTTCCTTCATCAATCATGCTTAAGAGTCTGTCAGTATACGAAAAGAATACCTTCTCCAAAAGACGTTTCAGTTCAGCCTCATCCTTTAGTTTTCTGTTCTCTTCAAAAAAAGCGATATCCGCATCTGAGAAAGTCTTCTGTTTAAAGATCACTTTACAGAGCCTGTAAATATAGAGGGATATTTCATCAAGCATATTGTATCCCTCTGCCTTTCCCGAACAGCTCCAGACTCTCTCCTGAATGGCCCGGTCAAGCGGGATCCAGGTTTTCTCGGTAAGACTTAAACAGGGTAAACGGTAATAAATCTGAAGATATATGCCATTAAGGCGGTACATCTCAAAAGGCTCCATCTTATACAGGTATCTGTATCCGAAAAGCGGGCTGTCCGGATGTATCTTCTTATGTATCTTTCTGTCTTTTTTCAGTACTTTTCTGATCTGCTTCTTTTTTTTCGGGTCAGCTATCAGTGTCACAAGGCCTTCTCTTTTCTCGACAAGCCTGTATTCAACGCCATTCTTATCAAGGATATCCGCAACATGTTTTATCACGTTCTCCTCTGCGTCTCCTGCTGCTGCTATACTGCTTTTGCTAATGCCGTACTTTTTCCCCTTTTCCCTGCTCTTAATATAGTCCATCTCGCTTTTGGCTCGGAGTATGGTCGCAGAAAGGCGCAGGAAGTCTTTTTCACGCATTTCCAGCCTGAAATCCTTATTCTGTATATGGATGATACGGCCGGTCTTTTTGTTCCCGCCCGCATTCAGCTCTATCATCAGTTCCTCTTTACCCAGAGTGACCGGGTGAAGATTTCTGAGCAGCTCGCCCATTGGTATTATCCGCCTTTTCTACTGCATCGGCTGCGCAACAAGCCGCAGACCATTGCATATTATAACACATAATGTCCACCCTTACCACTACCGCCGCGTCTGCTTGCAAGCTTAAGCAAAAATCACTATAATAGAGAGCGGTTGTGAATCAAACAACAGACAGGTGGGCTTTATGCACGATATAGATTTCGTAATAACATATCTGGACGGAAATGACCCTGCATGGCAGGAAGAAAAAAACAAGTATTCTCCCGACTCCGGAGCGGATGCAGGTAAAAACCGCTACCGTAACTGGGATAATCTGAAGTACCTGTTCCGTGGTTTTGAAAAGTTTACCCCCTGGGTCAGAAAGATACATTTCATCACCTACGGGCATGTGCCTGAATGGCTCAATACCGAAGATCCCCGGATCAATATCGTAAAGCATGAGGATTATATACCGAAAGAGTGGCTCCCGACTTTCAGCAGCCGCTGCATAGACATGAACCTTCACCGCATAGATGACCTGGCTGAGCATTTCGTCTATTTCAATGACGATATGTTCCTGCTGTCTCCCTGTGGTAAGGAACTGTTCTTTAAACGCGGGCTTCCCTGCGACTCGGCCATACTTGAGCCCTCAATACTTAAGATGCGTTCTTCGGCAGCGCTGTATCTTGCGCCTCTTGTCTGTACTGCCGTGATAAACAAACACTTCAGCAAGAAAAAAGTCATGGCTGCCAATCCCGGCAAATGGTTCAATTTAAGCTACGGCAGGTTCCTTATCGAGACCCTGCTTCTTATGCCCTATTCGGAGTTTGCAGGCTTCCGTCCCATGCATCTGCCCTACTCTTATCTCAAGAGCAGTTATAAGGCTGTCTGGAAGAATGAGCCTGAACTCTGCGCTTTAGCCTCTTCACATCGCTTCAGAGTGCCGGATGATCTTAATCACCTTATCTTCTCATACTGGCAGTTTGCAACGGGTGCGTTTATTCCCCGCAGCACCAAAGCAGGTTCCGGCATATATGTAAGAACGGTCAAAGACGCAAAACGCGCCGCAGAAACTCTGCGACGCGCTAAATATAAAATGGTCTGTCTCAATGATAATATTGATGATCCCAAGGATGCCGAACAGATAATCCGCATCATCAACAGCGCCCTTGAGGAGATACTTCCCGAAAGATCAGCCTTTGAGCTTTTCTGAATCCTTGCCCCCGGCCATATCCTTTTTTATCTGGGTGGTACTGATCTCCGGAGTTCTGCTTAAATACACGACTTCCACCCCTTCATCCTTGAGAAAATCAAATTTACCTTCCCAGTCATCGCCTATGACAAAGGTATCGATATGGTACTCATGTACATCGGTCTTCTTCTGTTCCCAGTTTTCCTCTGGTATCACCAGATCCACATATCTTATGGCTTCCAGCAGGCTTTTTCTCTGCTCGTAGGAGAAATAACAATACTTGTTCTTCTCAACACGGTTGAACTCGTCCGTTGAAAGAGCAACTATAAGATAGTCTCCCAGAGCCTTGGCTCTCTTTAAGAGCTCAATGTGGCCGTAATGCAGCAGATCAAAAGTTCCGTAGGTTATGACTCTTTTCATTCTTTTACGATCTCCATAGACATAAAGTGTTCGGGATAACGCTTATCTTCGGGAGGAAGCGCCATATAGTCCCCGTATATCATCTCAAGCTCCGCCTTTGCTCCCTTGGGACAAGGGAAATATCCGTCCCTGATCTGACCTTTAACGCGCTTTTTAAACCATTCCTTCTGATACTGCTTCCCCCAGTATGGCGCTCTCTGCTGGTCATTCGATATAAACCAGGAAGCAGCGGAGTTGCCGCCTGCTGCCGATATCCTGTCATACAGCTTTGCTATATGCTTAAAGGGGATAAGCTTACCGATCGCCGGCAGTATCATTGCTCCAAGCTTCTGAAGGCCCTTATATTTATCAAGCTCCACATCCTTTCTGTGTCCCATTGCCAGCGCATATACAAACTGAAGCATAAGAAGCTGCAGCTTATAAAAGCATGATACATTATCATATATGAACAGATCTACGCTGGGGTGGGAATACCTCCCTCCGTAATAATCATCATCGGCCTTCTGGTTATGTATCAGCGTATCCTTATCCACCACGCGGCAGATAAAATCAAAGAATTCCGGATAGTCATGATAATCCACTATTTCAAAGCCTTCGGCTGCCTGCTCCTTATATACTTTCAGGAACTTCTCATAATCCTTCCTGGCAAAAACGATGTCCACATCATCATCCCAGGGTATGAAATCCTTATGCCTGAGTACGCCAAGCAGAGTGCCTGCCAGCAGGTAGTATCTTATACCATTCTCATTACAAACCCTGTCTATATCGCAGAGCATCCTGTAGTTTATATCCTGTATCTCTTTAAGATATGCCTGTATCTTTTCTTTATTATCCGCCCTCATGACTACTCCCCTGCCGGCTCATTAATACCTTAACTACTATACCTTATTTCCCTTATAAAAGCAAATAAATAAGCGTTCTGCAAGCAGAACGCTCAAGGTTTAAAATCTCTGATCCTCTTATGCTCTCTCTACTCTGCCGGACTTAAGGCATGTAGTGCAGACATGCATTCTCTTGGATGCGCCGTTAACCTTACACTTAACATTCTTGATATTAGCATCCCATACATGATTGGATCTTCTATGTGAATGGCTCACATTGTTTCCGAAATGAGCGCCTTTTCCGCATACATCACATCTTGCCATGAGTTCCACCTCCCTTTACACTTAAAACACGACTTCTGACGTCGCAACAAAACATATATTACCAAATCTCCGAATAAAATGCAAGCACTTTTTTCACTCTCTGCTCTCTTATGATTACTATTCACAGCCTAATCGCCCTCCAAGCTTCTCCTATCAATAACACATGACGATTTTTCTCATCACTCAAATGCCAAAAAGTCGGATTTTATCGAACTTTTTGGCATTTTTCTATTGGCTGTTATATCGTCACGTATTATAATTATACGTGACGATTAAAGGAGGTGATCATATGGCAATCACATACAACAAAGACAAACGTTCCGGACTAACTTATGCTTATGAAACAACATATGTCTGGGACAAAGAAAAGAAACAATCAAGATCCAAACGCACTCTCATAGGACGTGTTGACGAGACTACAGGAGAAATCGTTCCAACTGACGGACGAGGCCGAAAGCGCAGTCCTAATTATGTTCCGGATGAGAATGCGTATCAGATGCCTAAAACTATGAAGGAATTGAAATCTGAAGTGCTGCGTTTACTTGAAGAAAACAAGATGCTCCGCGATAAAGTAGACACCCTTACAAAAAAACTCAAGGAATCATAATGACGCTGAAAGAAGCTTATGAAAAGCGAAGACAGGAAGTACTGTCTCTGAAAAGGCAGTTAAATAAAGCAGAAAAAAATATTGGGGAATTGACCGCCGGAACCTATGTTGACAGCGAAAAGGCGGAACATCTCCGTACGATCAACCGTCTTTCTCAGGAAGTAAAACATCTTAACAATAAGATTGAGCGTTTTAAGGGATGGTATTCCCAGCAGTCAGACTACGTTGAATCCAAGAAAGATGAGCTTGCAGAAGTCAGGCTCCAAAACGAAAAATTGAAATTGGAAAACGATGAACTTCTGCAAGCCAAGATTTCTGCTCTCGAAGAAGAAATACTCCGTCTGCATTCCCTCGCTAATAATGACGGTACCAACAGCGGTCTCCCTACAAGTCAGATGCCGATTGACAAGAAGAAGGTCATTCCGAATTCAAGAGTCAAATTCGGAAAGAAGAAGGGTGGACAGCCTGGTCATAAAAAGTATGCCCTGACTCCTCTTTCAGATGATGAAGCGGAATTATCAGGCGAAGCGTAAGCTTCGTCTGATTCTGATGCAAAAGCCACGGCTCTCGCCGTGGCTTTACCTTTTTTATTTCAAATCAGCTGTGAATAGTAACTTACTATTCGCAGTTATCTCAATG
>JAEEIK010000124.1 GCA_016281335.1 Lachnospiraceae bacterium
TCTCCGTCACCCTCTACATATATATTCATGTTTCGGCCATCTATCTCTACGAATTCACCGGGATGATCTTCAAGCAGTTCTTTCTCATGACTCATAGCAATTTCATTCCATATTTTCACAATAATCAAAAAAGCTAAAAAGACCGCTAATATTCCAAGCAACAATCTTCCTATAATCTTCAATACCTTTTTTGTAATTCCCTTTTTCATCTTTCTCCCTTGCTATATAAAACTGGAAAATAACTAATCCATATAATTATAAACCAAATTGTCAGGATTCAGCTCAATCGATATTGCATTTCTGATTCCATAAACATCAAATGCATCTTTATTTCCGTTGCTATTATATACCATGGGATGGGTATCATACGAAAAATTAAGATCTCTGATCTTGCCGCTGAGAGATGAAGCCATGCTCTTATCTTTAACAGATACTATTTTAATATTGCCGCTCAGATTTTTGCTATTCGTTATTGTCTGAAGCTCGGGTATATCTGTAAAATCATCTTCCTTGAAGACTGATAAATCCTCACTTGTAATAATAACAAATGTAATTATGTTTCCTTCATCTGATTCAGCCGCTTTTTCCAGAGAATCAACTTCCGACTCAAACATTGGTTCAAAGCCCACAGAACTAATATACTTCACCAGAATAAACTTATCATGATCTAAAGGAAGAGCATCTGTTACGGAACTACAGATATCTTCTGTGTGAACATTATCAATCATACGGTTTTCATATGTCAGATAGATAGCATCATAATTCCGGCCACTGATACTGATCGTTCCCGTCAAATAATTATCAGCACTGTAACTCACTGAAGGAACCGGTGAACCAACATATGTAGTCACATCACATTTAACCTTTTTCAGCCTGGCGTCGGAACCATAGACCTCCTCAACCTTCTGTTCAAATAAAGGCTTATATTGTTTTAATCTATCCTGAGCCTCCTGTTTTACATCCGGAGGTGCACCGCAGGATACAAGAGATATAAGAAAAAATATAAATAAGATTGTGGTAAACTTTTTCATCTTTCAATATGAAGGGCAGCCGCAATTACACTTATGTATCTTTTAAAGCTATAATACTCTGTCAGAGTAGCGCTGTAAACACCACATGAAAAAGATACTTAATCCTACTCCGGAGAAATACCTGCAGAGGATATAGGTAAGAATTCTGTAAGAATTATTAAGATTTGTGTAAAGATGTTGCCATGAACAGATGATATAGTATGGCTTAAGAACGGTAAAGGAGATAAAACCATGAATAGAATACTCAGAACCGAAAAACTCTGTAAGTCCTTTTCTAATGCAGGATTACAGCAGCATGTGATAAAAAATATGGATCTTGAAATCTTTGAAGGTGATTTCACTGTCATCATGGGATCCTCAGGCTCAGGCAAGAGTACACTGCTATACGCTTTGTCAGGCATGGATAAGCCCTCTCTTGGCAAGGTTTACTTCGGAGACGAAGAGATATCCTCTTACAACAACGACCAGCTTGCCGTATTCCGCAGAAAGCATTGCGGCTTTGTATTCCAGAGTATCTACCTGCTGGATAACATGAATGTCTTTGACAACATTATGACAGGAGCTCTCGTAGCACAAAAGAATTCCCCGGAACTGGTAGATCGTGCCGGAATGCTTCTTAAAAAAGTCGGAATATCAGAAGATATGTGGAAGAAATATCCGAACCAGCTATCCGGTGGCGAATGCCAGAGAGTAGGCATCATAAGGGGAGTGATCAACGATCCGAAGATCCTCTTTGCCGATGAACCTACCGGAGCGCTGAATTCATCCTCCGGTCGTGATGTGCTGGATGTTTTTACGGAACTCCATAAAACCGGCCAGAGTGTCGTAATGGTAACACATGATATAAAGACTGCACTTCGCGGTTCAAGGGTTATTTACTTAAGAGACGGCGGTATCGTGGGAGAACACAGGATGCCGGCTTACGGAACTGACGATGATACGCAGCGCAGAGAATCCTTACAAAACTTTTTGAATGACATGGGATGGTAGAATCATGAAAATATTACGACTTTCATTTGCAAATATAAGAAAACATAAAAAAGAATCGATCCTGTTCCTGATCCTGATCACTCTTGGCCTTGTTCTTCTTGCTGCATCGGTTTCATCAGTGATCGGAATAAAAAAGATCACTCCGAAAATGGTGGAAGAAAGCGGCTGCTATAAAAACTTTGCATATTTTAAACAGGATCATTATTCGGATATATATCTTGAATTCCTTAAAGACAATCCTGATGTGGAAAGCTTTGACCATACAAGCTTTGTTTCGGATATCATCAAGGTTAAGAGCACTGATGAAGGAGATATGCTTACCGACATCTGCTTTGTACCGGAAAGCGGTGAACGCCGGATGGAAAACTTTAATACGACTGTTGGTCTTGATTCGGCAGATCATCCCATCGTACTTGCTTCCGCAAACAGAAAAAAACTGGATGTTACCGAAGGGGATAATCTCACAATCACATGGAACAATAAAGAATTCTCTTTCACGGTTGCGGGATTCTACGAAACCGGTATCTGGAATTACGGAACCAAAGCTGTCGTCAGCGAGGAAGATTTTGAATACCTTGAAAACTGTATGGATGAACGTTACGAAATGATCGGTATCAATACGGCTGAAGGAGTTGATAACAGAATACTACTCTCTGATTTCAAGACCTTTGCAGAAGATGCTTCCATAAATGATCTGTCAGGTTCTGTGTATACATATACTTATGAAGATACCGTATCTACTAACGACATTAACATGTCCCTGCTCAGTATCATCATAATGATCATGTCTGCAGTGATTGTAACAGCTATCATGATAATGATCAGATTCCGTATAGTCAGTGATATCAGGGAACAGATAGTATCCATCGGAGTATTGGAAGCAATGGGATATACCTCCGGACAGATAGCTGCTTCATATATCGCAGAATATGTACTCATAGCTCTTATAAGCGCACTCATCGGACTGGCCCCTGCATTTTTTATGACAAAGGGACTTATTCAGAATGCTGCTTCAAATATTTACTATGGCGGTCCTGTTACGGTCCCGGCATTTCCGCTTATGCTCTGTGTACTGGCCATGATCATCTTTGTCGGTCTTATAGCTCTCAGCAGAGCAATTGCTGTGAGGAAATATCCTCCGGTCATGGCTTTCAGAAAAGGTATTGATACCCATAATTTCAAAAAGACGATCTTACCGCTTGATAAGACTAAAGGCAGTGTACATATCCGTCTTGCAATAAAAGAACTTTTCCAAAATGCAAAGAACCATGTGGGACTGACAGTATGTATCACGACTTGCACAGTATTGACCTTGTTGGGCTTTATTCTGGGAACTTTTTTCGCAAGTCCTGACAGGATACTCGGTTCTGTCTGCGGACATGAACTCTGCGATATCAGGTTAGAAGCAGTAGGCGATATAGAGCCCTCAGCTTTTGCTTCGGAGCTTGAAGATATGACTGAGGTAAGACAGGTTCTGACACCTGCAGTCGGTATCGGAGTGAAGATTACAACAGACAGCAACGCGAATACTTCTGATCCAGATTATCCGGTGACCCTTGAAGTCTATGAGGATTATTCCAAAACATCAACTATCTTCGTCATAAATGGCAGGCTTCCGGAACATGAGAATGAAGTATGTGTAACAGTGCAGGAACAGAAAAAGCTCGAAGCAGATCTTGGAGATACCATCACTCTGGAACACGGAAAGATAAAGAAAGATTATGTTATAACGGGTATTGTAAATTCAGCGGTAAATCCGATAACAGCTTATCTTACAACTCCTGGCTTTAAACGTATGGATCCCTCGTATACACCTTCTACCTTCGACATCTACTTAAACGATGGTGCTGACAAGAAAGAATTCGCGGAGCTGCTCCGCAGGCGTTACGGAAAAGAAATAGCAGAATATAAGGATGATGATATAAAAGGCGAAGCCCTTGAAGAAAAGATCAGAAACGCAGCTGATAAAAAGATGGCTGAAGCCATGACCGAAGAAGGTGTCAGCTACATGGAATATGCGATACGTGTGGGAGATCAGACTATTACAGGCAGCACTTCTATAATGAAGATAAAAAGCCTTACTTTTGAAAAAGAGGAAAATGAAGAAATAGCAAATATGCTCCTTGTCTCATTTGCAGGTATTGCAGTCATAATGATGCTTATCTCCGGAATCGTTGTGATCCTGATCCTCTCCATACTGATGGCTTCAACCATCAGGAAACAGTATAGAGAACTCGGTATCATGAAAGGTCTTGGCTACACTTCGAGAGAGCTTAAGTTCCAGCTGGCATTCCGTATCGTACCGCTTGCCGTACTGGCCGTTATCCTGGGCACGATCCTTTCAATACTTCTTATGGGAGTTGTGAATGCCTATGTCTGCAAGATCATAATATCAGCCTTTTCGATAATAATGATGGATCTTGCCATCCTTCTCTACTGTTTTATCTGCGCTTATATCTGCGCCGGAAGGATCAAAAAGATCTCAGTATATGAGCTGATCTCGGAATAAGGGAGGTATTCGATAATGAAAAAAATAAGTAAAATATATGCAGGGATCATGATGGGTCTGGCACTTACATTTCCGGTAAGCAACATGGCTGCGTTTGCGGAAGACCGTAGTAATGAAAATGCATTGACGGAAGTAAATACAGCTTCGAAAGATAGCGTTTTAAATATCGCCTCTGTCAGCAAGATGTATGTAGTTACAGCTGCAATGCAGCTGGCCGATAAGGGCAAGATTTCCCTCGATGCCCCGGTAACTGATTATATCCCGGATTTTAAAATGGCTGACGAACGCTATAAGGATATCACTGTAAGAATGCTGATGAACCATACTTCCGGCCTCAAGGGATCAATCTATGAAGGCTGCCTTCTCTTTGATGAAAAAAGCACGGACTATCACGATACGTTCTTACAGAAACTTGAAAAGGAGCATTTAAAAGCTGATCCCGGAGAATTCAACTGCTACTGCAATGACGGCTTCTCTTTGCTTGAGATCCTGGTAGAGCGTGTAAGCGGCATGAGCTTTACGGATTATCTCAGGGAAAACATCAGCAAACCGCTTTCCCTGGATAATACAGGAACTTTATGGGATACGGATTTTGACAGACAGGTTCCGATCTATATAAACGGTAATGTAAAGCTCAGCCCTGTTGTTCCGCAGTTGATCGGCGCCGGTGGCGTTATGTCAGACGCAGCTGATGTCTGTTCTTTTGGCACGGCCTTCTTTACCGGCAATAATATTTTGCTTTCCGAAGAAGCAAAGCGAGAAATGACTGAAAACAACAGTGCAGGTGAGTGTCCTGAAACCTTCGGTCTTGGCTGGGATACTGTAGAAAAGGAAGACTACACAAAAGCCGGCGTAAAAGTACTCTCAAAGGGCGGAGATACAATGCAGCATGCAAACCTGCTGGTGGCTCCCGATCAGCAGATAAGTGTGGCAGTGCTTTCCTCAGGCGGATCCAGCAGCAACTGCGAAGAGATATGTCTAGAGCTTCTCGACGTTGCTCTTTCGGAACAGGGAATCGATATAGTTCACCCGGAAAAAGAAAAACCGGAGTTAACGACAGTGCCTGATGAGTTCCTTAAGTATGAAGGCTTATATGCAGACACTGAGAAGACACTGAGCATAAGCTTTCCGGACCAACAGTTCATGCAGATCCTTTCTGTCACCTCGGAAAAAGAATTCGAAGCGCAGTATATGTATACTACAGAAGGTACCTTCGTGGAAATGAGCGGGGATGTGAGATCCGGTAATGCCATACCCGTACAGCCTCTTCAGACTTATGTACTTGAAGAAAAGAACGGACAGATGTATCTGTCACATCCCGAATTTGGCTGTCAGCTTTATAAAGTCTCTGAAAAGACTGTGGATGAAGAGATACAGCATGCCTGGGATAAACGTAGCGGTATTTCATATTATCTGGTAAGCGGCTCTGCTTCTGATATGGCTTATACCGAAAACAATCATCTGAAACTTCGTACAAGCGATCAGGCTCCCGGCTTTGTAAACGGCTACGTGATACAGGATGAAGATCATGCAGGCTATGATCATATCATGCCCGGCTCAGCTTCAAGAGATATCAGTGATCTGCGTATGGAGACAATAAACGGAAAAGAATATGTCTGTCTGGATGATCTTGGTTACAGACTCATTTCCGAAAAAGACATTCCCGTACTCACGAATGATGTTACAAACGTGGAGCTTGAGACCAAAGAGGCCTGCTGGTACAAAATCGATGGTGCAGAAAATGAAACGCTGAGACTTGATATACCCGAGAATGCAGCTGTCTATGTATACGATAAATACATGAACATAAAATACAGCAGTTATATGACCGAATATGGGTATAGCGTTCCCCTGCCGGAATATGGTATGATAGTATTCATCGGAGAAACAGGTTCGACAATAAACATCGGCAGATAGAAGGAGACCGGAAGATGGTTTATAAATGCCTGATCGTAGACGATGATCTTACGATCGCCGAGAATACCGCAGAATACTTTAACATATTTGATATTTCCACTGCATTTGTTACAGGCTATGATGAGGCAGTCCGCTTTCTTGAAGAAAACGAAACTTCTCTCGTGCTTCTGGACATCAATCTCGGAGACAGATCAGGTTTTGAACTGTGCAAAAAGATCCGTAGTGAATTTGATATGCCCATCCTCTTTATCAGCGCAAGAAAGAGCGATGATGATATTCTGACAGCTCTTAATATAGGCGGCGATGATTATATCAGTAAGCCTTTTACCATGAGCATACTTCTTGCCAAGGTTAAGGCAGTCCTTGCGCGTTATGAAAAAGCGGTCAGCATGGCGAATGCCGTCGGCAATACTCCCGGACAGGCTGCAGATATATCGGAGCCTTCCGCTGATCCGAATGGCAAAATGATAATATGCGATAATATTTTCCTGGATACCTCAACCCATAAGCTGGTAAAGAACGGCGAAGAGACAGAGCTGAAAGTCAGGGAATACAACATGCTTCTGTATATCCTGAAAAACAGGGGAAGAGTCGTTACAAAAGATGAACTTCTTAAATATGCCTGGGAAGATGAGTTTATCGGCGAAGGTACCTTACCGGTCCACGCAAGACGTATCAGAATGAAATTGGAGGAAGATCCTGATGATCCTAAGATACTGAAGACCATCTGGGGTGTTGGATATATAATTGAATGATGAAAGGATTTAAAAGCTTCTTTATCTATCTGACAATACTACTTACAGTGTCTGTCACGCTGCTGGTCCTGGTGGCCGGATCAGCGCCTTTATCTTACGTTGACAGCATCATGCTGAACGATGTCATAGAAAGCGTAAAAGAAAACCGGGATGATATAAAAGCCTTAGAAGCTAAAACTTTTGACACGGATATACTGATCTTTGACAGCGATAATAAAACTCTTTATTCAACTTCAGACAAAGTATTTGCAGATATTCATACCCCCCTTGATGCCGTAAGGAGAGGCATGATAACGATGCCGGTAAATGACGGCAGCTTATTTCTCGGCACAGTAGTTGTTCCGAACCCTGCCGGGGTCGCATACCGCAGGGCTGTTCAGAAACTTATACTGGTAACGGGTTTGGTGACATTATTATTGATCATATCTTATATAAGCTTCCTTTATTATATCAACAGAAATGTCATAAAGCCATTTAAACGCATGAAGGAATTTGCGGGTCTTATCGCACAGGGAAGGCTTGATGAACCTCTTATAATGGAACGTAATAATATCTTCGGAGTCTTCACGGAGAGCTTCGACATTATGAGGGAGGAACTGAAGTCTTCGAAGCAAAGAGAAACTGAGCTGAAAATGAGGGAAAAAGAGCTGATTGCTTCTCTCAGTCACGATCTGAAAACTCCTGTCACGGGAATAAGGGCGATCTGCGGTGTCCTCTCGGTAAAGATTCAGGATGAATATCTGAAAGCAAAAGTAGAGAATATCGAACAAAAGACCCGCGAGATAAGCACGCTCTTAAGTGATCTGCTGGCTTCTGCCCTGGATGATCTCGGAGAAATGAATGTAAACACCACGGAAGAAACATCGGATATCCTGGATGAACTCGTAAGAGAACATGATATCTACGGCAAGGCTGAATCCGGCGAAATCCCTGACTGTATATTAAAACTGGACAGAAACCGCATATCCCAGATCATCGGCAATATCATCAGCAACTCATATAAATACGCTGATACAAAGATCGATATAAGTTACCGCTTCAATGGCCGTTACCTCGAAATGAGGATAAGGGATCACGGAAAAGGAGTAGATCCCGAAGAGCTGGAGCTTCTTACAAACAAGTTCTACCGCGGCAAGAAAAATACAGCCGGAAAAGAAGGCAGCGGCCTCGGTCTCTATATTTCCAGTGAACTGATGAAAAAGATGGAGGGACAGCTCATCTGTATCAGCGATAAAGAGGGCTTTGAAGTAAGACTTCTGATTCCTCTTGCCTGATCACACTTAGAGCATTATCCCGTTTACAACCGCTCGCACTCTGTGATGATGATATAGCTCATCATTGGGCCTCATATTGTGCATATAAGCTACAGAAAACTTATCAACAGGATCTGCTTCCACCCATATACCCGTTCCGCCGGTCCAGCCGAAATTACCGAGATGTCCGTTATGTCCGTACTTCTGTGTCATCAGCGTACGGAAGCCCAGACCGTATCCGTAACCTGCAAGATAATCGTTCTCAAAATCCTTAAGCTGTTCGGGACCAAGCTGGTTCTCATGAAGCATGGCTACCGTACCGCTTCCCAGATATTTTCTTCCCTTGTATGTGCCTCCGTTGGCAAGCATCTGCATGAAAACTGCAAAATCATGTGCGCTGGTAAGAAGGTTCGGTCGTGCTCCTGCCGGAACGCTGTCCGGATCAAGAGATGAGAAATCTCCTGCCGCTTCAAACTGGCCCTGTCCTTTTTTTGCGTAATTGGTCACAATGCGATCCTTATTACCCGGTCTTGCAAAAGTATCCGTATCTTCCAGTTCCAGCGGATCGATAAGACGATCTTTAAATACTTCCCTCAAAGGCTTCTCTTCGAAGGTCTCAACCAATACACCGGTTATCTCAGATCCGAAGCCGTAAAGCCAGTGGGAACCAGGCTCAAACATGACCGGAACATCAGCCATAACCCTTACTTCCTCGGCAATGGTACTCGGACCTTTCTTAAGCAGCTCCGCCATCTGTTTGCTCATAGCTGCAAGAGTCGGAGTCGTTGCATTGACTGAAGGTATCATGCAGTATGGCAGACCGCACATCATCGCAACAGCATCCCTTATCGTTATAGGTTTTTCCAGAGGCACCATATCTATATTACCGTTCGGAAGACAGACATATTTCTGTGTATCCTTCCACTCAGGAAGATAATAGTAAAGCGGATCGCTGAAAAGGAACTTCCCCTCTTCAAAGATCATTCCGAGGATCGCATAGGTAAAAAGCTTCGTCGTAGAAGCCTGGCTGAACATGCTATGAACATCTACTTTCTTTCCGCTTGCGATATCCGCATATCCGGCTTCCCCGTGGTATATCATTTCGTCTCCCTGCATTACCGCAACAGCGCAGCCGGGATTGCTCCCCTCTTCCACGAATCTTTGTAAAAGCTTATCCATTCTTGAAAAATCTCTCACAGCTGTCTCCCCCTTTATTCATTACAGAAATGACTATACAATTGTACCGTATTATCATGCTTCCTTCAAGCGTTGAAACCATAACCTTTCTGTCATATAATCAAATAAGCTGTAGTAAACAAAATAGGAGGAGTGACTATGAGAAAACTTGATGATCTGACGGCCATTCTGCCTGACGGAAACAGCTTTGACTTCTGGGAAAAAGAATGTACGTATGAAAAAACTCTGTATGTAGCCTGCGATGATCCGAAGGCTTCTGACGAAAACGGCGGCAGCATCGATGCCCCTTTTAAGACACTTGACAGGGCCGCAAAAGAAGCGGTACCCGGAACAAAAGTGATCATACGTGGAGGTATCTACAGGGAA
>JAEEIK010000022.1 GCA_016281335.1 Lachnospiraceae bacterium
AAACTTTGCGAGTTCCCTTGCAGGAGCGGTAGCATCAGTCTTTGATACAGCCATTGCGCTGGGTCCCTCAAGGAACTGATCGAGCTGCTCGCAGTCCGTATCCTTGAAAGCAAAACGCATCATGGTGTTCTTGTATACCTTATAAGTGATGCCTGCCTCACGGAGATTACGACGAAGCTGTGTATCTTCCGCAACGGTAAGGCCTCTGTGGTCTACAAGTACCACTGACTGCGCATCCTTTATCGCCTCGGCTATCTCCGCTACGATAGGCTGCTTCAGTTCTACCTTTGCCATCTTTGTTTCCCTCCTTTTCATATTTTGTTGCCGATAAGGAGTATAAAAAAGCTCCGACAAAATGCCGGAGGATAAGTATCGTTATACTTCTTCTCCTCGGCAGGTAGCGATGCTTTACGTCTTAAGACACCTGCTGTCTTCGGCATGGCCGTCAAACGCGACCTCATCTAAAATACATCAAATGATATATATTTGTCAAGCATTTTTTTAGGCCTCTCTCACCACGTCACATACCCCTCGTCATCGATCTCCACATTCGGCGATATACTCCTCATATACTCTATGAGTCTTGTTGCCTCTGCATCGTGAAGCAGCTTCACTGCCGAGCCTGACTGCAGGCAGGGTACGAATCTCAGACTCTTCAGCTTTTTGTCCGCAAGCTTCACTTCTACCATGCAGCTGTCGAGAGTCTTTGAGTTAAACCAGAAATTTCCGGTACTGTATACTATAGGCACATCGTTCATCACGGATATGGGCTGCAATATATGAGGATGCGCGCCGATTATCAGATCGGCGCCGCTCTGTGTAAGCTCCGGCGCCTGCTGGTTCTGACACCAGTCGGGATCCACTTCCCTCTCCGTTCCCCAGTGGATGAAGAGTATCACATAATCGCTGTTTGCCTTGGCTTCTTTCAGCACTTCCACGAGTTTATCGGCGCTGGGCCAGCATCTGAGCATGCCGGCTGCATCTTCAGTCGCTGAGATCGAATGGGGATTGCCCATGCGCTCTATCTGCGTGGCAGCGACTATGGCTATCTTCATATCCGCCGCATAAAGATATATAGGCCTTGCAGCTTCCGATATATCGTGTCCGCCGCCCACATAAGGAATATTCGCATCATCAAGTACGTCCATGGTATCCAGGAAAGCATCCATGCCCCAGTCAAAAGCATGATTATTGGCAACACCCGCTATATCCACTCCCATTTCCTTCAGGATGTTCACCGAATCAGGCTGAGCCCTGAAGGTATAGGTCTTGCCTGCCGCAGGGGTTCCCCTGTCTGAAAAAGGAAACTCATTGTTGATCATCAGGACATCGGCAGCTCTCATCTCATCCAGCAGATCGGAAGAGATGCACTTTTCCAGCGCGCCGCCTCTGTTCCTGTACGCCGTATAAATGGCATATCCCGGATCCAGCAGAACATCACCGGTAAAGGCCAGGCTCACTTCATCTTCAGCAGCTGTCTTTACCGCATACTCGTTATCCGGACTTATGCCTTCGCCCAAAATGGTATACAGCTCTTCCGGCCCCGGTGTCGGTGTGGGATCCGGAGTCGGCGTTACGGTGGGTGTAGGATCCGCCGCTATTTCGATAACGCGCTTATCCGCTTCTGTCGGCGCCGGCTTCTCCGTCACGGCCTGCAGCGGATCACTGATATCTTCCTTTTCAGGCGTGCCGTATATGAGCAGTCCCAAGATGCCCAGGCATAATACCGCCGCAAGAGTTATAAAGAATATCTTTACTTTCCTGTTCAATGCATTCTCCTGTAAAAAAAGGATGCTGCACTATAGGGTGCAGCATCCTTAAACAAAACTTTTTTAGAACTTCGCGGTACTTACTCTGACGCCGGGGCCCATGGTCGTTGTTAGGGTTACGCTCTTTAAGTACTGGCCTTTAAGAGTGCTCGGCTTTGCCTTGATTATGGCATCCATAAGCGCATTGAAGTTTTCCGTAAGCTGCTCCTCGGTGAAAGATGCCTTTCCGATAGGGCAGTGGATGATGTTGCTCTTGTCAAGTCTGTACTCGATCTTACCTGCTTTGATCTCTGCAACTGCCTTTGCAACATCCATGGTAACTGTTCCTGCCTTGGGGTTGGGCATGAGTCCCTTAGGACCGAGCACCTTACCGAGGCGACCTACAACACCCATCATATCGGGAGTTGCTACTACTACGTCGAAATCAAGCCATCCGTCGTTCTGGATCTTGGGTATCAGCTCCTCGCCGCCTACGTGATCAGCGCCGGCCTGCTCAGCCTCGTTGATCTTATCGCCTTTAGCGAATACCAATACTCTCACAGTCTTACCTGTTCCGTTGGGAAGTCCTACAGCGCCTCTTATCTGCTGCTCTGCGTGACGTCCGTCGCAACCGGTACGGATATGGATTTCTACTGTCTCATCAAACTTTGCAACGGTAGCTTTCTTAACCATTGCTATTGCTTCCGCGGGCTCGTAATAAGTCGCGCGGTCGTACTGCCCTAAGGCATTCTTATATTTCTTTCCGTGCTTCATTTACTTACCCTCCTTATTCTTCAACTGTTACGCCCATGCTTCTGCATGTGCCTGCTATCATAGACATTGCTGCTTCAAGAGATGCTGCATTAAGATCCGGCATCTTCAGTTCTGCTATCTCCTTAACCTTTTCCTTGGAGATGGTAGCAACCTTTGTCTTGTTGGGTACTGCGGATGCGCTCTTTAAGTTGCATGCCTTCTTGATCAGTACCGGCGCAGGAGGGGTCTTAGTAATGAAACTGAATGACCTGTCTGCGTAAACCGTGATGACCACGGGGATGATGAGATCTCCCTGATCAGCTGTCTTAGCGTTGAACTGCTTCGTAAATTCTACGATGTTAACGCCGTGCTGACCCAGCGCAGGACCTACCGGGGGTGCCGGTGTTGCCTTGCCTGCAGGGATCTGCAGTTTAATGTAACCTTCAACTTTCTTTGCCATTTTGGCTTCCTCCTTAAAATTTATGTGGTAGTGGCGCCGACGCTATGCCGGCTCCCACAATAAACCCATGGTAAATCAATCTATCTTCTTTACCTGTGAGAATCCCAGTTCTACGGGAGTCTCGCGTCCGAACATCTCAACCATGATGGTACAGGTCTGCTTGTTCTCGTCGATCTTCGAAACGTTTCCGATGGTCTCTCTCCATGCGCCCTCTGTTACGCGGATCGTATCGCCTACCGCAAACTCTGCCTTTGCGATCTTCTCCTGATCGATCATGGTTATCTCATAATCATCGAGAGGAACGGGTTTGCTTCCGGGACCTACGAAACCGGTCACGCCTCTGGTATTTCTTACAACGTACCATGCATCATTATCGTCTGCATCCATATGTATAAGAACATATCCGGGCAGCACCTTCTTCTGCACATTCTTCCTTCCGGTAGAACGTATCTCCAGAACGTCCTGCATAGGTACGCGCACCTCAAGGATCTTATCTTCAAGGTGACGGTTCTCTATGGCTTTTTCAATATTAGCCTTAACCTTTTTCTCATATCCGGAATAGGTATGTACAACATACCATCCCATTCCGCGTCCGGATTTATTCTCGCTCTGACCTATATCATGATCCTCAAGAGATTTCTGTATCTCCTCGTCAGTCGCGGTCCTGACCGGCTTTAATATCTCGCTGCTCTCTTCGGGAGCAGAAAGTATTGACTTTAATTCGCCCAGACGTTTTATCTTTGCACCTTTTGTCTCCGCCATTTTTACACTCCTTTATTTAAAAAGTGGTAAGCCAGTCCACACCATACTTAAGCACCAAATCTATCAATGCTATGAGTATAGCGAGGAGCGCGGAAACGATAACAACAGCCGTCGTCTGCTTAGTCAGAGACTGCTTATCCGGCCATGTGATCTTCTTGAACTCGGTCTTTACACCCTTGGTAAAACTGGGCTTCTTAGCTTTCTTTTCACCTGAATTAGCCATGACACCTCTATCCTTTTCTTATTGACCCGAATTACTTGGTTTCCTTATGCAGCGTATGAGTCTTGCAGAATCTGCAATACTTCTTTGTCTCCATACGATCGGGATGTGTCTTCTTATCTTTCATTGTGTCATAGTTGCGGCGCTTGCACTCTGTGCATGCCAGTGTTATCCTTGTACGCATCTTCGTTTCCTCCTAAATCATACACAAAAAAAAGAGTTTTTCACTCGAAACCAAACTATACACTATCCCCCTGCGCTTGTCAATATTTTTTTTCAAAGCTTCTCCCATCTCATCATTTTTGAGGCATCTCTCCGCCGTCCTGTCTCTAAACTATTTTCGGAATCTCTCGATATAAATAATATCCGGAGCTTGTCAGTGCGCAGGGCAGAGTTTATTTCCGGAAATATAATACACATACCATGAGCACAGGGATGTCGGAGAGGAGCAGGCAGGAAGCCCGCGCCGGATCGGATATCTTTTTTCTTATGGAGGAGGGAGCCAAAAGACGAAAAAGTGCCCTTGGGGAAAGCGAGGGACTAATGATAATAGAATCAGGCAGCCTGGAAATGGCCGCTAAGCGAAGCTACGCCAAAGTGAACTTTAATTCCTACGGCATCAGCATGGGAAATACTTCCGGCGCCGGCCGCTTAAACGGGAACGGCAGTTTTATGGAATACCTGCAGAATAAGGATGCAAACGCAGCCGTAAAGTCGGGCAGCATTAATCGCAGCGTAAAGCAAAGCCCGCAAGATGCACTCGAGACCATAAGACGTCAGAGCCTTATGTACATTTTAAATGCGATCCACAGACTCTTCAGGAAAAGAGACGGTCTGCAGATGACTGCTGATACCATAGGCTTTGCGGACGGCATGGTAAGCATTTCCGAGAGAAGTTATTCCGTGGAAACCGAGGAAACAGTTTTTGATACAAAGGGAAGCGTGGTAACAAAGGACGGCCGGAAGATCGATTTTAATCTGAACGTATCCATGAGCCGCCGCTTTGAACAGTATTTTGAGAAGCGTACCGATATAGGAAATCTCATCGATCCGCTGGTCATAAGTCTTGACAGCATACCCGCAGGTCTTTCGGACCAGAAGATAATGTTTGACCTGGATGCCGACGGCACAGAAGACAGCATTTCGGTACCCACCGGCGGAGGTTTCCTTGCCCTTGATAAAAATGAGGACGGCAGCATCAATGACGGCAGCGAACTCTTCGGGCCGCGTTCGGGCGACGGTTTCGCAGACCTTGCAGAATACGACTCTGACCATAATGGCTGGATAGACGAAGCAGACCCGATATTTGAGAAGCTGAAGATCTGGGTCATCGACGCAAAGGGAGACAAAAAACTGTATTCACTTAAGGATAAGAATATAGGTGCCATTTCGCTGATGAGCGCAGACACCGAGTTTTCACTGACCTCCCTGCAGGATAACAGTTTAAACGGCAAGATCCGCAAGAGCGGTGTCTTCTTATATGAAGACGGACGCGCCGGCAGCATCATGCACATTGACCTGCTGTCACGGGAACGATTCCGCGGCTGATCCGTATCGAAAAGCTGTTTTGACACTCCGGAAATTTAATGTTATAATTTGCAACGTTCATATTTTAATTTAGGAGGTCAGAGATATGCCGACTTGGCTGATAGTTTTACTTATAATAATGGCAGTCATAATCGTATTGCTCGTACTTCTTTATTTTGCAGGAAAGAAACTTCAACAGAAACAGGCCGAGCAGGAAGAGATGCTGCAGGCTCATAAACAGACCGTAAGTCTCTTAGTCATTGACAAGAAGAGGATAAAGGTCCAGGACGCAAAGCTGCCGGAATCGGTGATCAGCCAGCTGCCCAAGATATACCGCAAGATGAAAGCGCCGATGGTCAAAGTCAAGATCGGACCGCAGATAACCACGATGTTCTGTGATGAAAAGATCTTCGATTATGTACCGGTCAAAAAGGAAGTAAAGGCCGAAGTAAGCGGTATGTATCTGGTAGGGATCAAAGGCATCCACGGCACACAGATACAGAAAGAGCAAAAGAAAAAGAGCCGTTTCAAACAGACTCTTGAGAAGCTCCAGGAAAAGGCCGGAGCAAAGCCCATTAAGTAAACTTATACGGAGGCGCGTTTTTCAGGTGAAGAACGCGCCTCCGGTTTCTTTTGAACGCGCTTCAAGTTTCAGCTTGCATTCCGCAAACAGATCATAGTTCAGGTCCAGATAATAGAGTATATCCAGCTTCATGCTGTCCTCATCTTCCTCTATCTTTATGTTTGCCGTATCTATACCCACTACCATGTTGCCGAAGGGTGTGCGGTAAGTGCTGATGTTCTTCTGCCCTTCAATGAAGAGCATGGAGGTGCTGACTCTTCCCTTTTTTGAAAGTTCAACTCTCTCACCGCTTATCTTTATGGTATTCTTCGTATCCGGTTCCCCGCCGTCCATGGCTTCCGAATACATCAGATATATGGTATCACCCTTCTTATGATACTGCCCTGCCACTATCAGCTCCACTTCATCCTGATGCGGCTCTGCCGAAGTATCAAACTGAAGTCCTTTTATCGATATCAGTACATCCTTTGTCATTACTCAAATTTTTCCGAAAAAACAGCCTGCTGCCATTCCACATGCTTGCCCGCTTCACGTCCCGCTTCCTCGGCTTTTCCTTCCTTTATCTTTTCAAAAATGCTTCTGTGTTCGCCTATCAGACGCTCATACAGATTCTCATTCTTCAGTGTCTCATATCTGTAACGGTATACCTGTTCCCTGAGATGTTTCGTAAGCTGCAGCAGCCTTTCATTGTTAGCCGCTTCTATGATCGCATTGTGGAAGTCTCCGTCGGTCTCCGTTATCTTCTTTAAATTCCTTGTCTTTATGGCGCTCTCAAATGTAAGCATCTTCTGCTGTATATTCTCAAGCTGCTCTTTTGTCACTCTCTCGCAGGCAAGTCTGCAGGCGAATTCGTCCAGGTTGATACGAAGCTCCAGCACATCCTGCATATCCTTTCTGCTGGGCATCGCCACTCTTGCTCCGCGCCTGGGCTGTATCTGCGCCAGTCCTTCGGCTTCCAGCATCCTTATGGCTTCCCTGACGGGCGTACGGCTCACACCCATATCTTCCGCAAGAGCCACTTCCGGAAGTCTGGTCCCCGGAGGCATATCCCCATAAAGGATCGCGCTCCTCATGGCATTGAAAACCTCATCCCTGAGCGGAAGGTTCTCATTTTCCGTCTGTGCCATATACTTGTTCCAATCGATCTTCATACGCTACACCCCCTCTGTTCCGGGCACCCCTGCACCCTTATGTCACGTTCATCCTGTAGTATAAGCCGTTCCTGCGTATACCTTGCCGATCACTCTGCTTATTTTTTCCGCTGCCTCTTTTGCACTCTCACTGTCCTTAAACAGTCCGAATACCGTAGGCCCCGAGCCTGTCATCAGCGCGCCGGCTGCTCCCGCTTTTATCAGTTCTTCCTTTATCCTGCTTATCTCGGGATGCATCCTTTCGACCAGCGGCTCAAATACATTGCCAAGATACTCCGAAAGTTCCTCTGCCGTAACACCGCCCCTGTCTATCAGCCTGCATATTCCCTCATTGTCGGGATGAGCATTAGCCTCTCCCTCTTCATCATACATCCTGTAGATCCTGCCCGTAGGCACATCTATAAGCGGTTTGGCATATACGAGGTCGATCCTTCCGATATCCTTAAGACCTGTCATCTTCTCGCCTATGCCTTCACACAGCCTGCTGCCACCCACTATGCAGAAAGGAACATCTGCGCCAAGCTTTACTCCGATCTCACAGAGTTCTTCATCGGCTAGTCCCATTTCATAAAGCCTGTTCATCCCGCGAAGCACTGCTGCGGCATCCGCGCTGCCTCCGCCCATTCCTGCCGCTGCAGGTATACGCTTTACCAGTTTTATTCCGACTCCGCCTTCTCCGAGCCTTTTCAGCATCAGCTCTGCTGCCCTGCATACCAGGTTGTCTGCGCCACCCGGTATCGTATCATGGCCGCTGGCCTCGTTGCCCTCGCATACAAGCTCAAGACTTACTCCGTCATCCCTGGGGCAAAGCTCGATATCATCATGAAGGTCGATGGTCTGCATCACGCTCCTTAAGAGATGATAGCCGTCATCCCTCACTCCGCATATATCCAGTGTCAGATTCAGTTTAGCGTTGGCCTTTTCCCTTATGATATCCGTCAAAGCACTACACCGTTTTCCTTAAGCAGCGCCTTTGCGCTGTCTATGGAATCCACTCCCGTCCTGTTCTTGATCGGCGCGAATTCCCTGTTCCTCAGCACTTCGTAAGGCAGACAGTTTTTGACCAGATGTATCATGTCAAGTATCAGCATCTCGAATTTATAGCCGTTGGGTGACTCGGGCTTTATGTGCTCGCCGGCCTCGTTAATATACGGTATCTTTTTTTCGACTATATGTGTCATGAGCTTTTCATTGACTATCCTGTCCAGCTCATCAACCCTGAAGAGATAATTGAGTATCACGCCGAAAGCATATGCCAGCTCACCGTCAGCATCCTTAAGCGTTCTCATCTCTTCTGTCATCTCATAATATTCAACTATGGAGGGGCTGCCGTCTTCCAGGCACATCACACCGACCCTCTCATCCGGCCCGCTCTTTCTTACCACCTTTGCGCCGCTTACCACATCGCGTTCTATCACGGCTCCGATGAACATGGGATCCGCGATCTGCTGCAGCACATTGTCTACCGCAAAGATATTAAGCCACTTTATCCCGCGCTTTTTCACGTCATTCAGAATACCGGTCTTTGCCATTGAAGCGTACCAGCCGCCGTTACCGTTGGGCGAGAGTGACAGACTGTCCTTCTCCTCCAGCAGCAGCTTTCCGTTATAATCCGCAGACGGCGCCATATCCTGCATGAAGAAATATATCTCACTTTCGGGATAGCCGAAATAATCATGCTCTTTGAAAAATCTTACAGTCTCTTCATTATTCTTATCCGAGGTCATTACGTAAAGCGGCAGCGTTACCCCCGCTTCATCAGTCACCTTCATAAGATTATTTATCAGACATTCAAAGATATACAGTTCCCTGGTCTCACCAATGTTAAGGGTACCCTTCGGTCCGTCAAAACCAAGCCTGGTCCCCTGTCCGCCTGCAAGCAGCACTGCGCCGACTTCCTTATTTCTTATGGCTTCCAGTCCTTTTTTCTTATAGACTTCACCCTTCTTTTCGATCTCTTTTACCGTCACAGCCGCTATGGGTTCCAGTTTTCCCCTGGCAGTTATCTCCTCTTTATTCCCGATGAGTTTTAACAGCGACATATCCACCGCTTCTATCTGGGAGAGCAGCTTTTCTCTGCCGGCCTCGTCCAGCTCATCATAAAAAGCAAGCAGCTGTTCCTGGTCATAATCTTTAAGATACTTTTTTGCCTTCTCAAGATCCATCATAGCTTCACCCTTCAGTCAGTCTCTTCATTGCCTCATCCAGCTGGTTATCGGTTTCATCCTTTTCGTAAGCTTCATTATCAAACTCGAGCACCACATCCGGCTCTATGCCCACCTTATGTATGTCATTGCCGTTGGGAGTGTAATAATGGCTCACGGTAAGTTTTACCGCAGATCCGTCTTCCAGCGTGAATATCTGCTGCACTATACCTTTGCCGAAAGTTGTCGTTCCGATAAGGATACCCTTCTTATAATCCTTTATGGCGCCTGAGAGTATCTCCGAAGCGCTGGCGGAATAGCCGTTTACCAGCACGGCCATCGGCACATCTATCTCGTGATTGCCTTCACAGTCATAGCTGTTCTGGTTGCCGTATTTATCCTCGGTATAAACTATGCGCCCCTTGGGAAGCAGCATCCTTGCTATATCTACAACCGCCGCCAGTGAACCGCCCGGATTGGAACGAAGATCAAGTATGAGTCCCTTCATCCTCTTCCCTTTTGCTTCGGCAAGAGCCTCGGCAAACTGATCGACCGTCACCGTATCGAACTCGCTTATCTTTATATAAGCTATATCATTGTCCTTCATTTCCCAGGTGACAGTAGGTGTCTCAACCTTGCGCCTTACCACATCGAATTCTTTTTCTTCGGTGTCCCTGACAATGGTCAGATGCACATAGGTGCCTTCCTCGCCTTTGATCTTAGTCACCACTTCGCTTAAATCCTGATCAAATACATCTTCGTCATCAACTTTTTCTATGATATCGTTTTCCTTAAGTCCGGCTTCCTCTGCGGGAGTCCCGGCTATGACGCCCGTTATTCTCGGATACAGAAGCTCCTTATCCTTCTGCAGATAAGCGCCTATGCCATAGTAAATCCCCTGGGTGCTCTGCTGCATAGATATCCATTCTTCCGGCGAATAGTACTCGGCGTAAGCATCGTCAATGGATTCCATGAGCCCGTCATATACGCCTTCTGCGATAGTATCCTTGTCTACCGCGTCGATGTAATTCTTATGGATTATCTTTTCGATGCGCTCTATCTTTTTCTGTACATCCTTATCTCTTACGATAGAGCTTTCATCAACTTTTTCCTTGGTCTCTTCATCGGTGTCGGAGACGGTCTCATCCCCATCGCTTATCCGCTCCGCTCTCTCTCTGATGCTCTCGGCCTTGGCATCACCCGATTCCCTGGCCACTTTTATGCAAAGCACTATGGCAACTGCCACAAGGCTCATTATGAATGCGGTAAGCATTCCCGCTATAAAATCTTTCCTGTTATTACTCATTGTTTATCTCCAAATATCAAAGACTTATATAATTTCTCGGATTCACATACTTTCCGTTCAGTCTTACACCAAAGTGAAGATGATTGCCCGTCGATCTTCCGGTAGAACCGACAGAGCCTATCCTCTGACCTTTCGTGACCTTGGTCCCCGTAGATACACTTATGGCGGAAGCATGCATGTAAATCGTATACAGATCATCACCGTGATCGATCATGCAATAATTTCCCATGCTGGAAGAATATCCCGCTGCCACCACTTTACCGTCATAGGCTGCAACGATCGGTGACCCCGCAGGCGCCGCTAAGTCTATGCCGTTGTGAAGTTTCTCCACATGCAGCGTAGGGTGCATACGCATTCCGTATTCATCGGATACCCTGGTATACTGGGGCGCCGGCAGTGCAAACTTGCCGCCGTTATAATGCGTTCTTTCCGATTCCGAGAGCGCGGCGCGGTCAGCAGCTATCTGTGCTTCCACAGCGGCTATCAGCCTGTTCTGATCTGCGATCTCCGCATCGTATTCCTTTATCGCCTTCTCATCTTCAGCTATCTGCGCATCGTAGGCGACTATCTGCTTTTCCTTTTCATCTATCAGAGCGTTAAGGTTCTCTTCCTCTTCCTCTGCTGCCGCCTTAGTCTCATTAAGTACTTCTTTTTCTTCTTCAAGCAGCTGCTTGGTGAGTTTCACGTTCTCCACGATAAGCCTGTACTCTTCCAGTTTTCTCTTATCATAATCGGAAAGCTGCTGTATATAATCCGCCTTATTCAGCATATCCGCAAAGGATGTCGCAGAAAAGAGCAGCTCCATATACATGTCATCACCGCGCTCATACATGAAGCAGATACGCTTTTTCATTGCCGCATACTGCTCTGCCGCGGTATTCTCGGCTTTTTCAAGATTCTCGATCGTGGTCTGTATCTCGGCTTCCTTGACCGTGATCATTTCCCTCAGCTCATCGATCTTTCCCTGTATCTCTTCCACCTGTCCGTCAAGTTCGGTCACGATGGCTGCCAGTTCCTGTTTTTTCCCTTTGAGCGAATTGATGATGACCTGTATATTGGTCCTGCTTTTCTGAAGCTGGTTCTTCTCATTCTTCAGATCATCCAGTTCATCTTCCTTCTCGCTTATGCTCTCCTTCAGCTTGTCGATATCGGTATCCTTGTCGGCATAGCTTGTGATCCCGAGCATGAACATCAGCATTAATGACAGCAGAACGCCGGCTTTTTTAATCCTTTTAAGCCGCATCCGATCAAACCCTTAAATGCTTTCTTACCGTCACGATACTGCCTACAAAACCTATGCCCACACCGACCGCCATACATGCGGGAAACAGATTCTTAAACACAGTCTGTACCGGCAGGAACTGCAGCAGGTTTGAAAGCACCGAAAATCTCTGCAGCACATAAGCTATCAGCTTGTCGTAGAGCAGATATATGATACCCAAAGGTATCAGTGCTCCGACAGCGCCTATTATCAGGCCTTCAATGACGAAAGGCGCTCTTACGAAAAAGTCCGTTGCGCCGATGTATTTCATTATGGCTATCTCTTCCCTTCTTACCGAGATACCTATCATTACCGTATTAGAGATCAGGAATACCGACACGGCCAGCAGTATTATTATGATACCTACGCTCACATAAGCTACCAGCGAATTCATGCCTGCCAGCATATTGGCAGTCACTTCGGATTTGTTGACACGCCTCACTCCGTCAAGATTCTCCAGGTACTCCACGAGCTCCGCCTGTCTTGATACATCCTTAAGATAGATCTCGTAATTCTCCGAATGTTCCAGGGGATTCTCGGTAAAGCCGTCCGCATACTCACCGAGATACTCGGTCTTAAAGCTTTCCCAGGCTTCATCCGCCGAGATGAACACCGCTTTCGAGATCGCGCTGTGGGTTTTGAGTATGCCGTCTATCTCAGCCAGTCTCTGTTCGCTGATATCATCATCAAAAAATACCGTTACGGACACGCCTTCTTCCGCGGTCTTTACCATATGCTGCACATTGAGCACCACACAGTAACCGATGCCGAAGAGAAAGAGGCAGGCTCCTATGGTCGCTATTGATGCCAGGGTGAACATCTTGTTTTTGAAAGTTGATTTGATACCCTGTCCTATCACATAAAAAAATGTACTAATTGTCCTCATCTAAATACACACCCATTTCTTCATCGCTTACGACCACGCCGTTCTTTATGGTGATCACGCGCTTCTGCATGTCATTTACTATCTTATCGTTATGCGTCACCACTACCACCGTGGTGCCGTTCTTGTTGATCCTGTCCAGAAGATTCATGATCTCCACGGTATTCTTGGGATCAAGATTACCCGTAGGCTCATCGCACAGAAGTATGGGCGGCTGGTTCACCAGGGCTCTTGCCAGTGCCACTCTCTGCTGCTCACCGCCTGATAACTCCGTGGGCTTAGCCTTGTATTTACCCGCAAGACCTACCACCGCCAGCATATTGGGAACATTTCTCTTCATCTCCCTGACCGGCGTCTGTATGATGCGCTGGGCAAATGCAACATTCTCGTATACGTTCCTGTCCTTCAATAGTTTGAAATCCTGGAACACCACGCCCATGCTGCGTCGTAACTTCGGTATCTTCCCGTTCCTTATCTTATCCACCCTCATTCCGTTAACGGTAATGGTGCCGGTGGTCGGTTTCAGTTCACGCAAAAGAAGGCGTATCAGCGTCGACTTACCTGAACCGCTGTCGCCTACTATAAAAACAAACTCACCTTTTCTTATTTTAATATTTACATCCTCGAGAGCCGGAACTCCCTTCACATAAGACTTTCCGACACCATTTAAGGATATGATCACATCATCCTCATTGCCGCTCTTTTTCTTATGCTTGCCCCGGACCGGAGGCAGATGCACATCCTGCTCTTCCTCCGTCTTCTTCTCCCGCTTGGTCTCCTCGATCATGCGGCGGCGGCGCTCCTCGCGGATCATCTTCTTCTCGCGCTCCCTGAGTTCTCTGGTCTGGCGCAGCTGCTCCTCGCTCTCCTTGATCACGTCACCGATATTGCTGGTATTATCAAGATCTTCAAAAAAATCGTCCTCTGCCAAAACTAACTCCTCTTCTTAATTTACAACATTTTCTCCATATACTTCATATACTCGCCGACCATAAGGGCTATCTTGAATGTGATGGCATCCTCAAATACCCTAAGGTCTAAGTTCGTGCTCTTCTGCAGCTTGTCAAGCCTGTACACCAGAGTATTCCTGTGTATGAAAAGCTGCCTCGATGTCTCCGACACGTTAAGGCTGTTCTCAAAGAATTTCTGTATCGTGGTAAGCGTTTCTTCATCGAAATCATCCGGATTCTTGCCGTCAAAGATCTCCTGTATGAACATCTTGCACAGAGGCAGCGGCAGCTGGTAAATAAGACGTCCTATGCCCAGCTCGTTATATGCCACGATCTTCCTGTCCGCAAAGAATATCTTGCCTACATCCATAGCCATCTTTGCTTCTTTATAGGAACGGCTCACATCCTTTATCTCAGGTACCACGGTACCGTAGGAGATGCGCACGTCATCAAGTCCGCCTTTTTCCAGATAATTCATGAGGGCCTCGGCCGTCTTCTCGGTCTCTTCTTCCTCGCTCTCATCTATATCCTTAACTATCACCACGCTGTTCTCATCCACCGCGGTAACTATGTCCCCGCTGCCTGCCTTGCTAATATATTCCTTCACAAGCTCGGTCATGTTGCTGTCCTTGCCCGAAGCGCACTCGCTTACAAATACTATCCTCTTCGCTTCGGTAGGCATATGCAGCTTCTTTGCCCTGCTGTAGATATCCACCAGCAGCAGATTGTCCAGGAGCAGATTCTTGATAAAGTTATCCTTGTCGAATTTCTCCCTGTAGGCTACCAGCAGGCTCTCAAGCTGAAAAGCTGCCATAGAGCCGGCCATGGATGCTCCGGAACCAGTTCCCGCCACTGCGAGCACATACTCCAGATGCTGCTCATCATCTATCCTGTAGAGGCTGTATCCTTTTTTCTCGGCCGTCCTTTCACCGCCTGCGACAAACTCTGCAGTCAGGGTCTCCAAAGCTTTGCGGTCCTTGATGGTCCCGACTACCACGCGCCCTTCCGCATCGGTAACACTCATCTCCAGCTTGGTGATCCCCACGAGACCTTCTATGGTGTTCTGTAATATCTGATTGGATATCATAATCCACCCCCTTAAAAATGTGTAACCCCTTAGACGTACTTTGAGACATATTTTAGTACATTTTGAACAAAAAATCCAGCTTTTTTTTTAGGCTTCTCCCCTCAGGGGAGAAGCTGTCAGCCGCAGGCTGACTGATGAGGGGTATCGTTCACTGATATAAGCTATGTACCCCAAATAATACGCTTCCAAACATTGACATTCCCCCCGAAAAATGAGATAATATCTCAAAGAAATCTGAAAGGAGGCATACTATGAGTGTTGGTGGTGTAGGACCTACGATCGTGAATACGGCGATGACTCTTGCAAGGAGCAAGACATTGGATCAGTTTGGTGCCAAGATGCTTAGTAACGCTCTTGATGCCCAGGAAACTGCCGGTGCCGGTCTTGTTAAGATGATAGATTCTGCCGCTATGGAGCGTTCCGTTACCCCGTATATCGGCGGTAATTTTGATGCTTCCGTATAAGCGCATCGGTATTACGGTTTTACCAAATTCACAAAACGAAAGATCCGGCTTTAAGCCGGATCTTTTTTATCTGCTTAATATCAGTTCCGCCACAATGCTTCCTATGCATATGGCGCAGCCCATAAGATAAGGAATGCTTATCACCCTGCTCTTTTCTTTTTTATGATCGGAAAATATGGCTGCCAATCCGTTTTCTTTTCCGCTTACTTCCGCGATCCACATGATAAGCGCCACCGCCAGAGTGGTGGTTATCAGCGCCACTATCATCAGTCCTCCCGCAGCCATAAGCATCATATCGCCGGTGATCGCCGCTTCAGCCTCAGCCACAGCCCCGTCACCTGCCAGCCCCATCATTATCGTGGAACTTCCGTTCACGCACAGATGGCATATCACAGAAGGCCACACGCTGCCGCTTATCTCCCGGAGTATTCCGAAGAAAAGCCCCAGCAGAAAAGCATAGGCTGCCTGGTTTATGTTCATATGGAAGAGTCCGAAGGCCAGTGCGCTTAAGAATATGGCCTGCAGAGCGGATCCGCTCTTTCTGATGCCGCCGAACAGTATCCCGCGGAAAGTCAGCTCCTCAACAAGCGGCGCGACCACCGAGGAAAAAAGAGCTATCACCCAGAAGGGCAGCGCTGACAGGGACTCAAATATCTGTCCCGCCTCATTCTCGGTAAAGGTCAGTGTCGCAAGGTTCACCAGCGCCACCACCGGAGTCAGCAGCGCTGTCAGCACAGCGCAGGCCGGTACGAGCTTAAGTTTTATCTTCCTTATACCGCAGGCTTCGGATAAACTGTCATGGGAATAGAGCCAGCCTGCCATGCAGGGTATGATCATTATGGCTTCCGATACCAGAAGCCTCCCGATAAGCCCTATATCGAAGTCCCGCACAAAGCGGATTATCACGATCAGGGCCACATCCATAAGTGTCATACCCAAGAATACAAAGCCTGCGATTTTTTTATTCATCCGACTTTGCCTTCCTTATATGACCTTCATTGATAACTATCAGCCTCTGCTTATAGAGATGCCCAACCGCGCGTTTAAATTCGTTCTTGCTCATGCCGGTCTCTCTGGCAATGACCTGAGGATCGGCTTTTTCGGTAAAAGGCAGCGCCCCGCCGTATTCATCCAGCAGTTCCAGGATCTTCTGCATATCCGGCTCTATCTGGAGATAGGCTTTCTCACGTATGCTTAAGTTAAGCCTTCCGTCTTCCTTTACCCTGGTCACCCTGGCTCTTATGCTGCTGCCTAAGGGTATCTCACTGTATACTTCCTGCTTGGGTATTATGGCAGAATAGATATCATCCACCGCTACGAAATATCCGAAACGCTCGCTCTTCTCATAGACCGTGCCTTCCACATCATCGCCGGTCTTATAGGGCGCCTCGTTCAAAAGATATTTATATACATTCATCGTGGCTGCCAGTCTGGAACTCTTATCCATATATAAAGCGCAGAGCACTTCGTCTCCGGGCTTTACCCTGTAGGTCTGTTCCTTATACGGAAGGAAGAGATCCTTTTCCAGTCCCCAGTCAAGAAATGCCCCGGGCTTTGAGACCGACACCACTTTAAGTCTTCCTATCTTCCCCATGGTAAGACGCGGTGTCTTCACCGTGGCTATGGGTCTGTCCTCGGAATCCCTGTATACAAAGACTTTAAGGCGGTCTCCCGCCTTAGTCCCTTCAGGCACCTGCCTTGAAGGGAGGAGGATACGCTCCTCCGTTTCCCCTTCTTCGGCAAGATACGCGCCGTGTTCTTTTATCTTTACTACGCAGAGTTCCTGCACACGCCCGAATTCAAACATTTATTTTGCTCCTGCATTCTGTTCCGGTGCTTTTCTGACCAGTTCGTTCCTGGTACCGGTATGCCTGTCTTCCTTACGGTTAAGCTTGAAGCTGCCCTGTTTCAGATACTGTGCCGCTTCATGTTTCTGATGGCTTACCATTGAAGACTTGGCTGATGAAAGAGCTATGGCTCCGATTATAAGCGCTACTACCAGCGCAGCTATCTCAATACCTACTACATTGTTGTTCTGGAATAACTTGAGTAAGAACATTAATACCTGGAAGATCACAAAGGCTATGCCAGCAACCTTTGCGAAATAGCCTGTAGCCTGGCCCTTGTCAACGGGCAGGTCGCCGGTCACCTTACCGGTCTGGCCGTTCATTGCGAAGGTATATGCTTCCCCGTTATATCTGGTTGTAAGCATCCAGACGGGTATCATGCAATAGCTGATCTTTCCGTTCTTTATATCTATGTCGGAAGCCTGCTCGCTCACGCTGTCGTAGCCTTCCACAGTCTTACGGATCTCAGCCTTCGCCGTTGTCCTTATCCTGTCGTCCACTCTGCCCTTCACGGCATTGGCATCCTCATCATATTTGCTTGCCACGTAGCCGGACATATAAGCAGCATTGTAAGCCGTTATCTTGCTGTAATCATAAGGCTCAAGAGAATCCATGTAAGCATCGTTCATTTCCTTTGCGCCGTCGGCAGGCACTTTTTCAAACTTCATGCCGGCCGCTCTGCTTACCGCAAAGTCCTTTATTTCCTTCCATTCTTCCTGGCCTTTATTGTATTTACGCTCCTTTGTAGCCTTGTAGAAAACGCTGCCTTCCACATCGCAGTCAAAGAGCCAGAAAGGAACATAGACACCGTTTATGTTATCCATTCTGTTATTATCGATAAAGCCCTTGGGCAGAAGCTTCTTTCCGCTGTAGTAATTCTTCAGCGCATCCTGCGCGGACTTCTTATCCACTGCAAAAGGTATGAGTCCGTCAGGCAGGTTCATTCCTTCAAAAGTATCCTTTATTACAAGAGGATTGCCACAGTAAGGGCACTCCGTAGCGCCCACGTTCTCCTCGGCTACCATTACGGCGCCGCAGGTATTGCAGGCATATTCGTTCATGCCCGCTTCGCCGGCTGCCATAGTAGCTCCTGCAGTCTGTGACCAGTCACTCGTTTCTTCCCTTACTCTTTCGTCGTCCTTGAATTCGGACATATCAAACTGCGAATCACAGAATTCGCAGACCATCTTGTTTACATCGCCCTTGAAAATGAGCGGTCCCCCGCAGTTCTTACATTTATAATCATGATAACCCTGTTCAGCCATAATGTTTCCCTCCTCAAAATAACAAAAACGTAACCGCGGGATTTTCATCCCCTGCGGTTACGTCCCTGAATCTTATATTATTTTGCCTTGCCCTGGTTTGCTACAGCTTCCATCTTAGCCTTAAGAGCTTCCTGGTCGCCGAGATAGTAATGATTTACTGCCTTGAAGTTCTCATCGAACTCATATACCAGAGGTGTGCCTGTAGGTATGTTGAGACCGAGGATCTCTTCAGCGCTCATGTTGTCCAGATACTTAACAAGCGCGCGGAGTGAGTTGCCGTGAGCGGCGATGATCACACGCTTGCCTGCCTTCATATCTGCAAGGATGTTCTTGAGATAATAAGGTATAACTCTCTCTATTGTAGTCTCAAGTGATTCGTTCTTAGGCAGGAAATAGTTGTCAACATCCCTGTACATTTCCAGCTTCTTGGTTGAACGCTCGTCATCATCCGAAAGCTCGGGGGGCTTTACGTCGAAAGAACGTCTCCAGATCTTTACCTGATCCTCACCGAATTTCTCTGCAGCTTCGCTCTTGTTCTTGCCCTGCAGATCGCCGTAGTGACGCTCGTTGAGCTCCCATGCCTTGTTTACGGGCAGCCAGTTTCTGTCCATCTCATCAAGTATATGGTTAAGGGTGTGTATAGCTCTCTTCAGATAAGAAGTGTAGCATACGTCAAAGTCATACCCTTCTGCCTTGAGCAGCTTACCTGCTGCCTTGGCTTCCTCATGTCCTTTTTCCGACAGATCCACATCTGTCCAGCCCGTGAAGAGATTGAGCTTGTTCCACTCGCTCTCGCCGTGTCTGACAAGTACCAGCTTAGTCATTTATCATTCCTCCTGTTTATTGATTTAAAAGATAAAAAATCCCTGCCTTCAAATATAGCACACCCCTTTCCCGTTTGCAACCTTGACCGGCATGATATAATGTAAGTATCATGAAAATCGCAGGCTTTGTAAAAACCACACTCCTTGACTATCCGGGGCATCTTGCCTGCACGATATTCGTGCAGGGATGCAACATGCGCTGCCCCTTCTGCCAGAACGGTTCCTTAGTGCTTCCCGAATACTTTGAGCCCTTAATGGACACCGAAGAAATACTCGGGCATATCAGAAAGAGAAGCTCCGTTCTCGAAGGTGTCTGCATTACCGGCGGCGAACCGACCATTATGCCCGGGCTTAAGGCTTTCATCAGAGATATAAAAGATATGGATCTTTTGGTCAAGCTGGATAGCAACGGTACCAACCCGGATACCGTAAGAGAGTTAATAGAAGAAAAACTCATTGACTTTGTGGCGATGGACGTCAAGAGTTCTCCTGCCGATTATGCGTTAGTCAGCGGAGTTCCCGGCATCGATATTGAAAAGATAAAGCGATCCGTTGACCTGATCAGATCTTCGGGTATAGACTACGAATTCCGCACTACCCTTGTTAAAGGACTTCACAGCAAAGAATCCGTAAGGGAAACAGCAAAGTGGCTTAAAGACGCCAAAGCCTACTTCCTGCAATCCTACAGGGAAGAAGACGGCGTCATAGAAAAGCTGAAAGGCGAAGAGCTGAAGCTCGAAAGTTTTACCAAGGAAGAACTGAATGAATTATTAAGCATAGTCCGGGAATACGTTCCCGTTGCAGAATTAAGGGGTGTCGACTGACACCCCTTGTTTTTACTCTTATTATCAGGCCTGTTTCTTTTTCTGTCTCCTGCCGAGCACGATACTCTGAAGGAGGATGAAGAAGCAGAGCATTCCGCCGGTGGTGATACTCTGCCACCAGGGATCCTTAAGTCCGCTGGAAACAACGATCTTCTTGATCGTGGTAAGGGTCATGGTACCGAAGAAAGTTCCTGCCACATTACCTACACCACCGGTAAGCAGCGTTCCTCCGATGATCGAAGAAGCGATGGCGTTCATCTCCATGCCTGCCGCGTTGGTAGCGTTACCTGCACCGGTATGCATCATCAGTACGAAACCTGAGATACCGCTTAAGATACCGCTGATGATATAGCTTAAGAAACGTGTTCTCTTGACATTGATACCAAGCATCAATGCGCTCTGCTGGTTTCCGCCCATTGCGTAGAAGTTTCTTCCGAGACGATGGAACATTAGTATCAGGAAGATCACTATCACGCAGATGAAGGCGATCACAACGCCCAGTTCCATACGAGCCGGAACCAGATTGCCGTTCTTGGCCACATAACCGAGCCAGGGTATCTCTATCTTTGTATTTCTCAAAGCTTCAAAGCCTGCATGATCCACCTTCTGGGGATTGACCGAAAGTATGGTGGTCATGCCTCTTGCAAAGAACATGCCCGCAAGGGTTACGATGAAAGGCTGTATTTCCAGATAACTTATCAGCAGGCCGTGCACCAGGCCGAAAGCCAGGCCTATCAGGAGCGCCAGCAGCGCGGCAAATATAACGTTTCCGCCTTTGTTAAGGTAGAGTATGCAGCTCATTACCACCAGTGAGGTCACAGCGCCAACGCTGATATCGATGCCGCCGCCTATCATGACTACGGTAAGACCGCAGGAAACTATGATCAGGCTGGCATTGTCGTTCAAAAGGTCGAATATCTGCTGTGCATGCAGGAAACCGCCCTTAAGCAGCAGCATTGCCAGCACATACATCACTATGAAGATGCAGATGGTGATGGTCATCAGCAGTTGTGTATCGGTAAGGGGCTCTTTCTTTTTATTCATCTTATCGTTCATGCTGCCTCACCCCCTTTTGCAAGTTTCTTTCTCTGTTTCATGAGCTTTGCAAAACGCTCCTTTACTACGGGTGAACCGATCACCACGAGCAGCACGATCACGATGGCCTTGTATGCCTTGACATCCGTTGAGGATACCTTCATTGCATACAGGGTGATGGTAAGCATCTGTATTACATAAGCTCCTATGATACTTCCGCTTATCTTGAACTTACCGCCGCCTAAGCTGTTGCCGCCGATGGCAACTGCAAGGATCGCATCCATCTCCACATCCAGCAGCAGCGTTTCATGATTGATGAGTCCCAGACGGCTTACGCCGATGATTCCTGCAACCGATACGCATACGCCAAGAAGTATGAAGGACAGCAGTTTTATAAATGTGGTATTGATACCGTTAAGTCTTGCTGCGCTCTGGTTGATACCTACCGACTGCGTCAGCAGTTCCAGGGAGGTAAAATGAAAGAGCAGTTTGAACAGTATCGTTACTATTATTACTATGATGACCGGCATCGGAATGGGTATGCCCGGTGCGAAACTTCCGATGGCGTTTATGATAGGGCTGGTTACCGTAGGCGTTGCGCCGCCGTTTATCCAGTATGCGATGGAACGTCCGCAGGTATAAAGGATCAGTGTTGCTATCATCGGCTGGATATTGAACACAGCCACCAGTGTTCCGTTGAATGCGCCGAATATCATGGCTACGCAGCAGGAACATATGAATGCAAGTATCACTGTTCCTCCGCTTATCTCAGCTCCGGACTTGAGCACTTTTACAAATACGCTGCCTGCTATTGCCGCAGCCGCGCCCACGCTGATATCCTGTCCTTTGGTAGCCGCTGTCACCAGCGTCATGCCTATGGCAAGTATGGCCAGCTCGCTTGCTCCGTTGATTATACTGATCAGGTTGCCCGCCAGCACTGCATTTCCGTAATTGTTATGGGTTATGCTGATGCTGAAGAAGCCCGGATCTCTTATCAGGTTGAAGATCACCAGCAGGGCCACTGCAATGATCGGGATCGTAAGCTGTCCCAGACCGCCTTTCAGATTTACTGTTTTATCTTTCATTCTGCCTCTCCTCCCGCGATCGTCTTCATCACCTGTGCCTGATTAAGATCATTTCCTTTGAGTTCACCCACAATGTGTCTGTCTCTCATTACTATCAGACGACTGCAGGTACGAAGCATTTCTTCTACTTCGGAAGAAATGAAAGTTACACTCACTCCATCCTTTGCAAGCTGCAGCACCAGTTTCTGTATCTCCAGCTTGGTACCCACGTCGATACCGCGGGTAGGCTCGTCCAGTATCAGGTAATCGGGATGGGTTAAGAGCCATCTCGCAAGTATCACCTTCTGCTGGTTACCGCCGCTCAGGGAACCCACGGGTGTCTCTGTGCTTGCGGTCTTGATCTTTAAGGCTTTGATATATTCGTCGGCAAAAGCTTCAGATTCACTGCGGCTGATAGGTTTGAAGAATCCGTTCATTACCTGCAGCGCAAGTATGATATTCTCCCTGACGCTTAAGTCGGCTATGATGCCGTCGCGCTTCCTGTCCTCAGCCAGATAACCGATGCCGTTCTTCATGGCATCTATAGGCTTTGATATCTTTGCTTCTTTTCCGTTAATATTTACTTTTCCGGCTGTTACTTTATCCGCGCCGAAGATAGCTCTCACGCTCTCGCTTCGTCCGGAACCCAAAAGGCCCGTAAGGCCGTTGACTTCACCCTTCCTGATGGAGAAGTCGAAAGGATTTGTTTCTTCACTTGAAAGACCCTCAGCCTTGTAGAATACTTCGCCCGTGGCTTCCACGCGGCTGCCTGTATCTTCGAGAGCACTGAGTTCATCAAGTGTCTTACCCATCATCTTTGCTACCAGCTGTACCTGGGGAAGTTCACTCGTAGGATATTCTCCTACCAGCTGGCCGTTTCTCAATACGGTTATACGGTCACTCACTTCATATACCTGTTCAAGGAAATGAGTAACGAAAATAATTCCGACTCCCTTTTTCTTAAGGTCTCTCATGAGACTGAAAAGCATGTTTACTTCCTTGTCATCCAGAGAAGAAGTCGGCTCATCCAGTATCAGCACCTTACACTGCATGTCCACTGCACGGGCAATGGCCACCATCTGCTGCACAGCCAGTGAACAGCTTCCCAGCTGCTGAGAGCTTCTTGCAGGTATGTTCAGGTTCTGTAACTGCTCATCTGCCCTTTTTCTGTATTCTTTCTGGTTTACCCAGGCACCGCCTTCACGGCCGATAAACATATTCTCCGCAACCGTAAGGTTCGGGCAGAGAGTGATCTCCTGGTAAACCGTACTGATTCCGTTGTTCTGAGCGTCCTGGGGCGAGTGTATGTTTACAGCTTTGCCGTCAACTTCGACACTTCCTTCGTCCATCTGATAGACACCGGTAAGTATCTTTATCAGCGTTGACTTTCCTGCGCCGTTCTCACCCATCAATGCATGGATCTCTCCTTTTCTCAAGGTGAAATCCACATTATGCAGCGCTCTTACTCCCGGAAATCTTTTTCCTATTCCGCGTAATTTCAGTAAGCATTCTTCCTGCATGCCGCTTCCTCCTTATGTAAAAAGCGCAGCCAGGTTGTCAATATTTCATACAACTTGACTGCGCCATCATCTTAGTTTACAGGATTATTCACCTAAACCGTAGGTGTCGATATCAGCCTGTGTAAGTTCCTTAGCGTCGAAGCCCTTCTCCTCGTTGATGATCTTCTTTGAGGAAGGTGTGCTGCCGCTCTTGATGTAATCGCTGATGATCTTAGCCTGGAAAGGTGAGCACTGTCCGTCATAGTTCCAAGCGCCTGCAAGGAGTTCTCTTAATGCCCACTTGTTGCAGTCAAAGCCCATTACGATAACGTCGCCGCTTGTACCGTGGGTGATACCTGCTTCGTCAAGTGCTGCTACAGCGCCCTTAGCCATACCATCGTTCTCAGCGTAGATTACGTTGAAGCTCTCACCGCTGTTGATAACGGATTCAACGATCTTCTTAGCTTCTGCTTCATCCCATGTAGCTGTCTGCTGTACAACCTTCTTCATCTTGCCTGATGCGAACTGCTCGTCAAGAGCTCCGGTACGTCCGATCTGTGCGTCAGAACCCATAGCGCCCTGGATGTGGATTACGTTGTACTCGGGAAGATTCTGTGCAAGCAGCCAGTTAACAGCTGTCTCGCCTTCCTTAGCCATATCGGAAACTACTGCTGCCTCGTAAAGGCTCTCATCTACATCGATCATACGGTCGAAGAGATAAACCTTGATGCCGGCTTCCTTAGCCTTGGTAAGAACTTCGTCCCAACCTGTAGTCTCTGCTGCGGAGATAAGGAGATAATCAACACCTTCTGTGATGAATCCCTGTGCTGCCTGAAGCTGCTCGTCATTCTTTAAGCTGTAGAATGCCTTAAGCTCGTAGCCGTTCTCCTTAGAGAAAACTGCTTCCATGTCCTTAACGTTTGCTTCACGATAACCTGACTCTGAAGGAGGGTTGTTAACCACACCTACAGTGATCGTTCCGCCTGATGAGCTGTTGCCAGCATCAGTTGTGTTGCCGCCGTTATTGCTTCCACCGTTGTCGCCACCGCAAGCAGCGAGAGACAGCGTCATAACAAGCGCCATGATTAATGATAAAACCTTTGAAAACCTCTTCATATAGCATTCCTCCTATTTTTTTTGGGTCCTCAGACCATTTTGCTTCCTTAAGGATACTAAAGGAGGGTATCAAAGTAAATCAACATTCATCTTAATGAGGTTGAAAATGATTCTGATATTTTATCCGAAGTTGAATATTTTTTCACTCAGGTTGATTTTGATATCGTGACCGGTATTCCGAGGGTGTCATACCGAGATTTTTCTTAAAAATATAACTGAAATAGTGGGCATCATTATATCCCACTTCAAAAGCCACCTGGGAGCTCCTCATATCCGTGGTGCGCAGCAGTTCCCTGGCTTTGTTAAGGCGCAAGCTTAGCAGATATTCCGTAAAAGTCTGTCCGCTCTGCTGTGAGAATACCGTCGAAAACCTGCTGTTGCTCATTCCCACGGCCTTCGCCACATCCTGGAGCATCAGGCTCGACTGGGCAAAATTTTCCGCCATGTAGAGTTTTGCTTCATTAATTACTGCTGAAGTTTTTTTATCGGCAACATTATCACCCATCTCCCTGGTGCCGAAGATCAGCGCCTTCTCATCATCTTTCTCACTCAGCAGATGTCTTATATGCCTTGCAGTCTTAAAGCTTCTGAATATCTCACCGGGTTTGTCGACTATGTCGCCTATGCCGATCCTTATACTGCTTAAGCCTGCCCTTTCCAGTTCAAAGGACAGGGAGGTGGCAAAGGCATATACTCTTTCCTCTGCATCTTCCGGCGTATCCCCCAGCACCAGCAGTCTTGTACCCGTGCGGCTCGGAGACGCATGTACCGTGCCGGCGCTTGAAAGCGCCAGTTCTGCCGAAATGGCCTGGCCCTGACTTACCGGTTCAAAGGCCGCATCCGTCACTACATAATAAGGAGCATTTACGGGGCTTCCCATGGCCCTTAATTCTTCAAGGGCGCTGACCGCATCCTCTTCCATGGATTCTTCCGAATAAAGAGACCCCAGCAGCTTTTCCTTTACGAAGCTGTTACCGCTCTCCATGCGTTCCCGCAGGCTTTTTGCATGTTCCCTGCTCTTTCTCTCCTCATTTATCTCTTCGCTGACCTTATCCAGAGCTGCTCGCAGTTCCTCTGCATTTATGGGTTTCAGCAGATATTCCCTGACTCCCAGCTGCAAACATTTTCTCGCATACTCAAATTCATCATAACCGCTTAAGACTATGATGCTGATCCAGGGCAGCTGGCTTCTTAATATCTTGCACAGCTCAATGCCATCCATAAAAGGCATTTTTATATCGGTGATGACTATATCCGGATTGGTGTCCCTTATCATCGGTATGGCCATCTCCCCGTCCGGCGCCTCTCCCACCAGATTATAGGGGCTGTCTTCCCAGGGGAACGATTCCCTTATACCCTCTCTTACCACTATCTCATCATCAACCAGAAATACTTTCATTTTCCAGGATCCCTTCTTTTGTTCGGCAAGGCACACGGAAAGAAAACTCGGTGCCGCTCTTGTCGCTTACTATGTTCAAACCTTCAGACTGATTATAATACAACCTTATCCTCAGATTCACGTTTACCACCCCAAAGCCTCCGGCTTTCTCGCTGACGGAGAGCTGTCCTTTTTTCATTCTTTCCTTCAGATTCTCTATCTGTTCTTCGGTCATGCCTATGCCGGTATCCCGTACCGAGAACAGCAGCCAGTCATCCTGCTTCCTCGCCGCCACCTTTATACTGCCGCCTCCCCTCTTTAGCTTTAAGCCGTGGTAGAGCGCATTTTCCACCAGGGGCTGCAGCAGCAGCTTCAGTATATAATACTGTCCTATCTCATCCGGCATATCTATCTCATAACGCATGATGTCACGGTATCTTGTCTGCTGTATCTTAAGATAGCCTTCGATATGCTTCTTTTCCTGGCTTATGGGTATCCAGTCGGCGCCTGATGAAAGGCTTATCCTGAAGAAATCGCTTAAGGCGCTGGTCAGGGCTATGACCTCATCCTTATCCCCGGCCTCTGCCTTCCATACGATTGCGTCAAGAGTGTTATAAAGGAAATGCGGATTTATCTGGGCCTGCAAGGTTCTCAGCTCTGCCTTTCTCAAGTTCCTCTCATCCTCGAGGCTCTTCTTCATCATGTTCTCGAGTCTGTCGGCCATGGTATTTACCTGGAAAGTAAGATTCCTGAGTTCAGTCACTTCCGTCGGTATGATCCTTGCATCAAGGGTACCTTCAGCCAGCAGTTCCGTGCCTTTTTCCAGATTTTCAATAGGCTGTCTGACAAAATCCGCCGTCCTCTTGACCGAGCGGTTCCTTAACCATACGGCTGCCAGTACCAGCAGTATCTCAAGCACGGCCGTAGCGATTATGGCTTTACGCAGCGAGATGCTCATCCTTCCCGAAGACGCTATCTCGGCCGCTATATATTCGTTAAGCATCGAATCCACCAGGGTGGCCACATCCCTTATCTCGTTGAGCACCGCTTCATTTTCCACCACCGGCACTTCGTCCGCTATATTGTCGCGGATCTGGTCCACATATTTTCTGTAGGTCTGCATGGTCCTGCCTGCGACGATCAGTGACAGGCTGTTTTCCTCACCTGTCTGTTCAGTGACCTCGCTTATAGTCTCATCCACAAAACGCAGCGACTCGTATATCTTACTGTTTCTTATGGTATCGCGTCCGCTCACTATGTTCCATGCGGTCTCCGGGATCTCTTCCGCCACTACTGTCTTAAGACTTGCGATAGTCTCCATGCGCATGATGGCGCTGCTGTACTGCCCCGCATATATGAGCATCAGCGCAAGACTTAAAATAATAGGCGCCACCAGCAAAAGCACCAGCCTGTGGCTCATGTCATTTATACGGCCTATGATGCTTTTTTCTTTCCTGATCTGCTCCATGCACTAATATCCTCTCGGAGCGAGTCCGGACAGATCCATTTCATCGCTGAAGTATTTTTCTTCCGGATGTATCACACGGTCCACTTCTTCGCCGGCTTCCAGCTTCTTTGCGGCATCCATGAGTTCCTGTCCCAGCATCGGTGTGCATTCCACAACGCAGTTGATCTTTCCCTGTTTCAGTACATCTATCGCTTCCTGTCCGCCATCTATGGAAATGATTATCATATCCTGACCGGGAACGGCTCCGGCTTTCTCTATCTCGGGGATCGCTCCCAGGGTCATCTCATCATTATGGCTGTACACCGCATCTATACTGTCCCCGTATTTTTCCATCAGGTAACGCATGCATTCTGCTCCCCGGCTTTTAAGGAAATCGCCGTTAACGCTTTCGATGATCTCCATCCTCTCATCTTCGGCTATGGTATCCATAAAGCCTGCCTGGCGCTGCCTCATTGGTGTCGAGTCCTCGGTCCCGGTTATCTCCACGATCTTCACGCTCTCCATCTCAAGCGCATCGGCCTTCCGGATCAGATATTCTCCGGCCATCACGCCTTCCTGATAAAAGTCCGCTCCTATGTGGCAGCTTATCAGATCAGCTTTTCTCGTGCTTATATCCCTGTCTACAAGGATCACGGGTATGCCCGCTTCCTTGGCTTCCGAGAGTACATTGTCCCAGCCCTCTTCGACTATGGGTGAAAAAGCTATTACGTCCACATGATATGCAATAAAGCGTCTGATGGCAGCGATCTGGTTTTCCTGTTTTCTGTTGGCATTCTCAAACATAAGACCGATGCCGCATTCCTCGGCCTTCTTCTCTATATCCGCGCTGTTCCCGCTCCTCCATGCGCTTTCGGTTCCAAGCTGGGAGAAGCCCAGCACCAATTCCGGTCCCTGCTGGGGTTCTTCTTTGGCTCCGCAGCCCGCAAGCATACAGAGCGCAAGAAGCAATATGATCTTCCTTATTCTGTTAAACATGATTCACCTCGGATTATTAAAATCCCGAGGAAACCTGCATTTCCCCGGGATCTCCTATACAGCTATAAAAGGATCCTTAAAAACATCAGAATACCACCCTGTTGCGCCCGCTTTCCTTGCCCATATACAGCTTCTGGTCCGCAGTCTTGATGGCAGCCTGCATCCCGCTGTAGCGGTCATATTCCTCCAGTCCGAAAGTGACAGTGATACGTATCTGCTGTCCCTTGAAAACGAACTCGGTATTCTCTATCTCAATGCGCAGATCGTCCAGAAGGATCTTCGCATCATCACCGTTTACTCCGGCAAAGGCAAATAGGAATTCCTCTCCGCCCCATCTCACCACAAAGCCGCGGTCCTTCATCAGTTCCCTGAAGAATCCTGCCAGCCTTACGAGTATGTAATCTCCGGCATCATGGCCGTAATTGTCGTTTACATGTTTGAAATGATCTATATCGCCGATGCAGATGCATACGGCTTCTTCTTCATTTTCATATTTCTTCTCAAGCTCTGCCAGTTCGTCCTCGGCGAAACGGCGGTTGTTGAGCTTGGTCAGCGGATCTGTCTCCGCCAGCTTCTTGAGCTCCCTGTTATACAGATGGAGCTTTCGTTCCGCTTCGATATACTGGGTACAATAGAAGTAAGCCACCACCGACAGCAGTATCGCAGCATAGGTCAGGTTTCCGTAGATCACCACCCTGAGTCTTACATCATTTTCTTCATACACCGAGATGCCAAGCGGAGTCCTGAGAGAAATGATCGAGACCACCAGTGCGACCAGCGCACTTGAAACCACCTTTGCTTTTATGCTGTTTAAAGGATTATACCAGAACACAAAAAGCAGGGCATACAGCACATAGTGGAAAGATGCTCTCCAGCCGAAACCTCCGGTCAGTATGTAGGATATCACCGCCGTCAGTATGAGCAGGCAGTAGAGCACGGTCCCCGCATGCAGTTTGTAAGAAAAATATAAGAGCAGGAGATTGATCACGGAAAGCGCCAGTACGATCACCCCCAGATATGATGCCGTTTTATCAATGCCGCTGCCGGCCAGTACGAATATCCCCAGCGCAAGATAATACACAAACATCATCAGCAGCGTAACTCTTATCAGGTACAGAAAGCTTGCTGACTCGTTGGCATAAGCAGGTTCCTGTTTCAGCTTATCCCTTATCTTATTTATCACTTCTCTGTCTCCTTGTCCCCCTCAATTCGGCTCTTGCCGAAAGTGTTATGTTAACAAGTCGATTATACGCCTAAATTCCGCGGATTTCAACTGTTTTATATCATTTCTCCGTCTATGGTTTTCTTCTTTTCTTCATATAGCGCAACAAAACTTTGATGCTTTTCCCTTATGAATGCATCATTTCCTTCCGCTGCCGCATGTTCCAGATCTTTAGCCAGTTCGGATGCATCGGCAAAACCTGCTGTCTTTGAGCTCGTCTTCAGCGCATGTATCAGTATCTTATAAGCTTTCCAGTCCTGCTTATCATAATATGAACTAAGCTCGCTGCACTTCTCTTCACACAGATCGGAATAGTCTTTCAGTATCTCCAGATAGAAATCCTTATCACCGCCGCAGTAAGCCAGTCCGCTCTTTACATCAACCCCTTTATCTTTCAGCCTGTCGATGATGCCGTTATCCTTTTCCTCCGTGCTTCCTTCCTCTTCAGGCGCAAACTCAAGTATCTCATCTTCATTTCCGCCCCCTTCTTTCTCTTCGGTCTTTTCTTCCGAAACATAGGATACTTTTTCTTTGGGAAGATACTCGGCCAGTTTTCCCTCCAGTGCATCTACCTCTATGGGCTTGGACAGATAATCGTCAAAACCTGCTTCCAGATATTTTTCCCTTGCGCCCACCACCGCATTTGCAGTCAGGGCTATCATCACGGTATCCTCCGGTATCAGCCCGTCTTCCGTCAGTTTCTGAAGCGTCTCTATGCCGTCCATCTTCGGCATCATATGATCAAGGAAAACGATATCGTATTTTTTCTTTTTCATAAATTCGATGCCTTCCATACCCGACAAAGCCTGATCAGGCTGTATCTTATTCCGTTTCATCAGGCTCCTGATCACCTTCAGGTTCATCGGATTATCATCTACCACAAGGATATCCGCAGCCGGCGCGCAGATATATTTTCCGTTGCTGCCGTATTCCTTGCTCTTTCTCAGTCTTGCAGTATAATCACCTATCGGCGCTTTATCGATGATAAGCTGTTTTAAGGTAAAGGAGAATACGGAGCCCTCGCCGTATACGCTTCTTACCTTCAGCGAACTGTGCATCATTGCCAGCAGTCTGTTGACTATGGACATTCCCAGGCCCGTGCCTTCTATGCTGCGGTTCCTCTTCTCCTCAAGTCTTTCAAAGGACTCAAAGAGTTTATCCATATCCTCTTCTTTTATTCCTATGCCGGTATCCTTAACGGATACGGTCATACTAATATAATCCTCATCTCTGCCGCTGTCGCTGACCTCAAGAGTAACGCTTCCTTTTTCCGTATATTTCACTGCATTGGTCAGCAGGTTCATGATTACCTGGGTTATCCTTATGTCATCGCCCTGCAATACCGAGGGCAGCTGCCTGTCTATCTCGGTCCTGAACTCCAGCCCTTTTGATCTTGCGCGCTCCGATACCGAATTGACCAGATTATTGATCAGCGAAGCCAGATCATAATTAACGGAGATCAGTTCCATCTTTCCGTCTTCTATCTTTGAAAAATCCAGTATGCTGTTGACCAGGGAAAGCAGAGTTTTTCCGGCATCTCGTATGTTCATCGAGTAATCGTATATGTCGCGGTCCTTGGATTCGCGAAGCACCATCTCGTTCATACCGAGTATGGCGTTTATGGGTGTCCTTATCTCATGGGACATATTGGCAAGGAAGGCGCTCTTTGCTTTGTTTGCCGAGTCCGCGATCTGTATCTGTTTCTGCAGCGAGCTGGACATGGTCTGCAGTGAATTCGAAAGTATTCCTATCTCGTCATTGCTGTGGACATTGATCTCTTCGCTGTAATTGCCTCCCGCATACTGTTCTGCCACGCTGGTCATCTTTTTCAACGGATCCGTCATGGTCTTAACCAGCAGCCTGCATACCAGCAGCGCAAAGAGAAGGACGACTACCAGCAGCATTATCTGTCTCAGCATAAGTTTCTTCTGGGGTTCCTTGATCTCGCTTAAAGGAGCATATACACCAAGCAGCATCCCGTTCTTGAGTTCCTTGATGATCAGCTTCTGATCCGTCCCCGTCCGTGACTTACAGACGATGGTCTTATCTCTTTCCGCATTAATGATGTTGCGAAAATATTCCTGATCATCAGCTTTCATATACGCATAGTCTATGCCCTGGGGATAAGCCTCGTGATAAATGATGTTGCCGTTTTTGTCTATCATGAAAGCACGGCCCGTCTCATACACCTTTACCTTGGCCGTAGCTTCCTTCAGCTGTTCCATGCTGATATCCATTCCGATTATGCCGACAGTATAACCTCTTAAGAAATAGGGGATTATATATGATATCATATCAACGCCCAGATTGGCGTTATAGTAAGGATCCATCCACATGGGAATGCCGTTGCCTACCGGAATGTAGTACCAGCCCACATGCTCAAGGTCAGACTTGTCATAAAGACTCATATCGGTAGGCACCGAAGGCTGCCAGGTATTATCTTCAAGATTGATCGTATACCAGAAACCGCCCGTAGGACCGTAATCGTCAGGATTATACCTGAGATACACGGACATTGCTCCTCTGGTATTTTCAGCGATGCTCTTACCCAGCTCTGACACATCATAAGTATACTTATCCCGTTCCTCCTCATCATTAAGGAATTCCGTATAAGTCTGGGCACGTTTTATCGCATAATTATAAATGGTATCTACCGACTGTTCCGTCGATCTGAAATTATCATCGAGCACATTGGTATAGTATTCCGCAGCGCTTAAGAGTATAGTCTCGGAATCCTCATCCAGCATGGCATTGGTACGTATGGTGGATGTCACCATAAAGATAGCGCCCATGAGTATCATGATCATGGTCACCACCAATACTATCTTTGTCTGGATAGATTTCATCTTTTTTCCCCCGTTGATGCCTTAAATCACATCAGCTATGCCGCATATTATAGCATATTTCATACCTTCTTAACAAGAAGTTCCGCGACAAAGCCCTTATCGTTATAGTATTCAAAGCCTCCGCCCTGTCGTTCCATATAATTTTTCACCAGATAGAGTCCCAGCCCGTAACCGCTCTTTCCCGAACTTCCGCGTCCTCTGTAAAATTTCTGTACCAGCAGCGGCAGGTCGCTCTCCGGCACACCGGGCCCAAAGTCCCGTATCGTTATCCTGATGAACTTATCTTCAGTCTCATCAAAACCCACGCTGATATCAGTTCCCGCATATTTATATGAATTTCCGACAATATTATCGATCACCTGCTCCATCCTTAAAGGATCGATAAGTACAAGGCATTCAGGTATTCTGTTTTCAAATACAATATTTCCGTACTCCTTTAGGTTTCTGAAAAAGCCCTCTATCATTTCGGATGGTTTTTCCTGCGCTTCCACTTTTATCTCTTCCATATCATCAAGGGTTGCGCGGAATACATTGCCTACCAGCTGATCGATGGTCTGTGATTTATTGTGGATGATGTTGATCTTTTCGAGTTCCGACTCAAGCTCTGCTTTTTCTTTTTCATCACTTAGGTTATCCAGCTTCTTATGATACTTAAGCTGCAATACCTCGCAGGTGGCTTGGATGGTAGCCGTCGGCGTCTTTAAGTCATGGCTTAATTCCCCCACCATTTCCCTTTTTGCCTTTTGTGCTGCCACTTCCCTCATCTTCGATGCGCGCAGTTCCTCTCTCATCAGGCTGAAACTTTCGGTAAACGTACCGAAAGAACTGTTCCTGTTCATCTTCAGTTCCACATCGAGATTGCCCTTGGCTATCTCGGTAGCATATTTTTCCAGATCTTTAACCGGTTTTATATATATCAGATAATTAAAAAGTATGAAGAGGTAACCTGCAGCGAGTATGAAAAGCCAGAACACAAAAAGACATATGAAGATCCTCTGCCGGCTCTCACACATACTTGCGTTTAAGCCTTCCCAGATCTTTTTATACATTTCCATTTCGCTGTCGCTTACGGAAGGCACCTGTTCGATCTGTAATAAAATATTTTGAAAAGCAAAATAAAGAACGGCGAGGGCCGCCAGCATGATAAGCGTATATGTCAGAATGATCTTTCCAGCATTTTTCATATTTCAAGTATATAACCGGTTCCCCATACGGTTTTGATCAGTACAGGGTTATTCGGATCTTCCTCCAGCTTTTCCCTGAGCTTTCGTATGTGAACATTTAAGGTACCGTCACTGTAGAAAGTATCCCCCCAGACTTCTTCAAAGAGCCTGTCCTTGGTAACTATGGTATTCCTGTGATCATACAGGGTATTTAGCAGCGCATATTCCTTTGCTTTTAATGCTATCCGTTTTCCACGGAGCATCACCGACATGGTGGAAGCATCAAGCTGCAGCTCATCGCTGTTTTCCTCATTGCCGGCTGTCCTGTTTCTTTTACACTCCGACGTACTCTGCTTTTCATCCCCGCTGCTCTTATCGTTCTCCGTTTCCAGCTTCTTTATCATTTCCACTCTCTTTAAGTTCACCTTCACCTTGGCCAGCAGCACAGACAGGCTGTAAGGTTTCTTAATATAGTCATCGCCGCCGATGCTGAGCGCCACCAGCACATCATCATCACTCTGCCTTGCACTGATGAAGATGATGGGCAGCTGATAATCCTCTCTGAGTTTCTTGCAGACCTCAAAACCCGAGCCGTCTCCGAGATTGATATCCAAAAGCACAACATCCGCCTCGTTCTCTTTCAGGAAATCAAAACAAGACGCAGCTGAATCCACATACTGCGTCTTTACATCAAACATCTCAAAATATTCCGCTGTCATCTTAGCCAGCTCTGTCTCGTCATCCACGATCAGGCAATGATAATGCATTGTCTCTACCCCCGGCTGTTTATTTTACCACTTCGGCTTAGCTAAAGCAACCTTGCGGCACACATCACCGCTCAGTCTTCGGTGATCATTTCGATGGGTTTGAGCTTGCGGACTTTCAGGCCTGCGGTGCCGGAGGAAAGAAGGGCCACGCAGATGATACCGCTTACGGTGATCATTATATAGACAGCCGGGATATTGAAATCCACTTTCTGTATAGCGAAGAGCGAGAAAGCTGTCTTGACAAGGCTTCCGCCGGTTACGGGTGAGAGCAGTCCGCCAATGATGGCGCCGGTCAGGATAGCAGGCAGGTTGGAAAGCATGATCTGTAGTATCAGGCCAAAACTGGTCTGTCCCAGAGCCTTGCTGATGCCCATGCCGCGCCAGTCGCGGCTGATCTTGGCGCGTATCACCAGTGATTCCACAAAGATCACTACGATGACCGTTATCACTGCGATCACTACGCAGACTGCATTAAGGGCCGATGTGACACCTGCAATGGTGCTGTTCATTGAAGCATAGAGATCACTCTGGGAAACCTCGATGCCTTTTTCTTCCGCATAATCGTTGATCTCATTTTTTAAGGTCTCATAACTGATACCGTCCTCGGCAGTCACATAGTACTGATATACTGAGGTCATATCTCCGGGAACCAGTTTCTTCGCGCCGTCGATGCGCATATATACCGTACGGCCCATGCGTTCCAGTCTCTGATTAATGCCTGTGATAAGATAGTCGGCTACTTTTCCGGCGTATTCGATTGTGATCACATCCCCGGTCTTTACCCCAAGATCATTAGCCACACCGGAAGTTACCAGTATCTCATTGTCCGTTTCGGGATATCTTCCGTTTAAGAGGCAGGTGTTCAGTGTATGGTTCAGATCATCCACCGCATAGGTGTATATCATGCTCTTCTTATCGCCTTTTATAAGCGTGGGTTCAAAGCCTGTATTTATAAGAACATTCTTCACTCCCGGCAGTTTCCTTAAATCTTCGGAGATATCACCGGCAGAAGGCTCTGCCATTACCAGATCAGTCCCCGTTTCAAAAGCCAGTATCTTCATGAGTCCTTTAGGATCGTTTGCAAAGTTTTCAACCATACCGAAACCTATCAGAGTCGCGATCACCAGGAGTGCGCTGATAAATACCATCAGCAGATTTCTTCCGAGGCCGCCAAAGGTATCCTTTAAGGAAAGCACTACAGGAAGAGGCAGGGGAGTTTTCTCAAAGCTGAAAAGATTCTTTCTGAAATTGTGTGAATCTATCCCGCCCCTCAGCGCGTCAAGCACGCTTATCTTTTTATATTCACTGCTTATCGCAAGACTTACCAGCGCTATTACCGCAAGCAGAGCCAGAAGAGTGATAAATGCTGCTCCTATGTTGACAGGCTGGTTCCAGCTAAGTCCCAGTACAGAACTTACCACCTGACCGAAACGAGTAAAGCTAAGCATTGCCACCGTGATACCGAGTAAACCTCCGAGTCCCGCAACTATAAGTATCTGGAAGGAAATTGCTGCGCGCAGTTCTTTTACCGTATAGCCGCTGGCCTCAAGTATGCCTGTATTCTTCATATTGCGCTGGATGAAATTCCTGATGCTGAAGGAAATGATGACCAGCGAGATAGCAAGGATCAGGATGGCGAAAAGCAGGATCACAGCCATCACAATGATCGGCAGGAACTGGGAACCGCCGCGCATCATATGCCAGTTGATCAGCATATAATCGGTATGGTTTTCATCAGGATAAGCAGAAAGATAGTCTTTATATCTTTCGGCGATCTCCTGCTCCAGATCAGCAGTAGTATAAGAGGAAGTAAAGCAGCTCTCGTCTGCGATGCCCTTATGAGCTGTCCTTTTCGAAACATACATGGGATGCTCTTCTGCCAGGGTATCCATCATTTTTCCGGATATCCCCACATAGTATGCGGTTATATTTATGGTGCTGCAGAAATAAGGGTCTTCCAGGTAGCCGGCTACTTTCAGCTCGTGCACGTCGTCACCGAACTTGATCTGCATTATCTCACCTACGGCAAATCTTCCCTTAAGGTTATATGGAAGCAGGATATCGTTTTCCTTAAGCTGGGTATCGGGTGTCTCCACTTTCATGATCCTTTTATTTTCATTAAAGTCTTCCGCAAAAAAACGGAAAGTGGAGTATTCCTTATCCCCGGCTTTTCTGTACTCGGCATCAAAACGCAGTGCCGGAGTCATCTCATAATCGATGATATGCGGATCTTCTTTTATGGCTTTCTCCGCGCTTGAGCTCTCGGTCTCATCATCCCCCACATAAAGCAGGATATGCGCGCCGTTGACTGCGCTGAAACGGTCGTTCATGATATTTGAAAGTCCCATGATCGCCGAGGCACAGTCAAATATAAGGAAAGCCGAGATGAAGGTCAGTATGAAGAAAGTGAACATATCTCCCTTCTGCTTTTTCATATTGTTCTTTGCTATCACGAATAATCTGTACATTTTTTTCTCCTTTTCACTAGCCTGCCGTTTATTTACCAGCCCTGTTCCTGCAGGAAATCTTTAAGTCTGTTGTGACGTTCCAGTGCTTTATCTCTGTCAGGATTCTCTTCATCCTTATAGTCTCCGAGATAGGGCCCCAGATCGCATTCATCGGAGATCACCCCGTCGGCCAGATATATTATGCGGTTACCGCGTTCTGCTGCCTTGATCGTATGTGTTACCATGACTATGCTCTGTCCGCGTCCGTTCAGATCGCTGAGTATATTAAGCACGTTTTCCGTATTCTGGGAATTCAGCGCTCCTGTAGGCTCATCTGCAAAGAGTACTTCGGGATCGTTGATGACGCCTCTTATAACGGCGACTCTCTGCTGCTGTCCGCCGGACAGCTGTGTCGGGAACTTGCCCCGATCCTGAGCTCCTATCTCCACCTGCTCCAGAAGATTCTTCGCTTTCTCGGCCAGAGCCCTGCGGTCTTTATTTCTTAACAGTCCGCTCACCATCACATTGTCCAGGGCACTCATGGAATCATTAAGATAATTCTGCTGGAACACGAAACCGGCGTGATGTCTTCTGAAGAGGGCCAGCTTATCGTTATTAAACTTTGAGATCTCTATGCCCTTTTTCGGATCGCTATCATCAACAAAGTAGCTGACTGTTCCGAGCGAAGGCCGGTCCATGCCGCTTAAGGCGTAAAGCAGAGTGCTCTTTCCGGATCCCGAGTTCCCCATGATCACGGTGAAGTCTCCCTTATATACATTGAGGTTCAGATTCTTCAGCACATGCTGCTGAACCGACTCATTTGAAAAAGTCTTGGACAGATCCTTTGCGCTGAGTACCGTTACTTTACTGTTATCTTTTCTGTTTTTATCCTTGATGTCTTTTTCTCTGATGTTTTTACCTTTAAAGTTATTATCTATGTTGTTTCTTTCCTTGTTGTTTTTCTCTCTGCTCATATTTTTTCTCCTTATGGTTTTCGGAATCATTTGTTGATCTTAATGTATCAAATACTGCATTAAAAGTCTTAAGCTGTTTCTTCTGTATTTCTTAAATAATTCTTAATTGCCCCCTCTGCCGACACGTAGTCAGCCACTTTTTTCTCCCCTTCGTGTCCGCCTTCTTCCTCTCTTCCAATCGCCGACACGTATTCAGCTACTTTTTTCTCCCCTTCGTGTCCGCCTTCTTCCTCTCTTCCTCCCACCAACACGTACCCGGCAACTTTTCTCTCCCCTTCGTGTCCGCCTTCTTTTCCTCATCTGACCACCGACACGTACTCAGCTACTTTTTTCTCCCCTTCGTGTCCGCCTTCTTTTCCTCATTTGACCACCGACACGTACCCGGCAACTTTTCTCTCCCCTACGTGTCCGCCTTCTTTTCCTCATCTGACCACCGACACGTACTCAGCTACTTTTCTCTCCCCTTCGTGTCTCCTCTTAATAAGTCCTGTCATTTTGTCAAATGTCGGAAAAAATACTATAATAGCGTGGTTTGAAATTTTTTAAGATTTACTGTAACGAATCGTTTCG
>JAEEIK010000125.1 GCA_016281335.1 Lachnospiraceae bacterium
CGGGAGCTTCTCCTCCGCCAGCTTAAGTATCCCGGGTACCAGCCCGCAGGTAGACAGCGTTATATTTCTCGGGCTGATATTCATGCCTCTCTCGTCACTTATCATATGTAAAAAGGCGACAGCCTCGTCATAATTATCCAGAGGCTCGCCTATGCCCATCATTACTATATTGGAGATGCGTTTTCCTTCGAGTCTCGTTATCGCATAGATCTCGGAGAGCATCTCGGCTCTGCTTAAGTTCCTGACCAGTCCCCCAAGGGTTGAGGCGCAGAAAGCACAGCCCATCCTGCAGCCCACCTGTGTTGATATGCATACACTGACTCCGTGGTGGTATTCCATTTTTACTGCTTCTATAAGCTGTCCGTCCCTTAAAGCAAAGAGGTATTTCTTTGTTCCGTCCAGCTTTGATGTCTGTATCTGTTCGGCCCTTGGAAGTGTGGCATCAAATTTTTCCGACAGCTTCTGCCTCAGAGCCAGGCTTAAGTCGCTCATCTCTTCAAAACCGTCGGCACATTTCACATGAAGCCAGTCATATATCTGTTTTGCCCTGAAGCTTTTCTCGCCCATGTCCTCCATGAGTTTCTTCATATCTTCAAAGCCAAGTTCCCTTATATCTTTTTTCACGTTTTCGGTACTCATGCTTTTATAAACCTCGAAATGAAGAAAGAATCAAGAAGCGGCATTCCTTCGGGTTCCCCGCACAGAAGCTGCAGTTTTCCCTTTTCCTCCTCAAAATTCTTCAGACTCTCCGGAAGATAAACTGACAATCCATCCGGTATCAGTCCCTCCTCCTTTGCAAGATAAGCTGCATTATCCTCGTTCTCCGGCAGGCTTACGGTACAGGTACTGAAGATCAGTCTTCCGCCTTTCTTTAGATACTTCACGGCATTCTTAAGCATGCGTCTCTGCAGCCCTGCCAGCTCCATGATCTTTTTCTGATCCACATTATGACGGATATCACATTTGCGCCCCATTACCCCGAGGCCCGAGCAGGGCAGGTCAGCCATCACCACATCGGCTTTGCCTTCCAGTTCACTGTCATATTCCGTCGCATCCTTTACGCTGCTATTTATATTCTTAAGCTTAAGACGCGTTGCATTTTCGTCTATCAGCGAAGTCTTGTCTTCGCTGATGTCACAGGAAAGCACACTGCCTTCCTCACCGGCTGCTTCCGCCAGTATCATGCTTTTCCCGCCGGGCGCGGCGCACATATCTATGACCGCATCACCTTTTTTAACTCCGGCGCACAGAGCAGCCAGAGCAGATGAAGTATCGATCACCATGAACTGTCCTTCATCATATCCCGCAAGGCTCTCCACTCCCGGAACATTCTTAAGGAAATACATATGCTCAAGATAGGGATTCTTTTCAGCCTCCACTCCGGCTTCCTTCCATGAAGCCAACAGTTCGTTTTCGCGGGATTGCCCCTGTCCCATGATCCTTACGCTTAAAGCTCTGTTTTTATCATAAGCAGCAAATATCCTTTTTGTTCTTTCCATACCGAAGCGCTTTAAGAACATGCTGCATATGTATTCCGGCATTGCATATCCTATGCTTAAATGCTTAATGGCATCTTCTTCACCCGGGATTACTATTTTGCCTTTCTCCCTGGCGATATTGCGCAGCACTCCGTTCACAAAACCCGTAAGTCCCTTGAAGCCCCTCTCTCCCGCCAGAAGCACCGCTTCGTTGCAGGCGCTGGCATCAGGCACGCTGTCCATGAACATCAGCTGATATATGCCCATGCGTATCACATTCCTTATTACCGGCTTCATCTTGGCGATCTTTTTGGACGCATACAGATCCGCCACATAGTCAAGGAATATGCGTTTCTCTATACAGCCGCGAACAAGCCTTGCCGTAAAAGCCCTGTCGCGGTCACTCATATCAAAATTTTTATTTAAGCCGTTACGGATCAGCATATCCGCTTTTCCGTTTTCAGTCTCGGCGGTAAGCAGTATATCAAGCGCGAGACTTCTGGCAGCTGTTGCCTTTTTCATTCTCTCTTATCCCAGACGGTCTCCCGTTTTCAGACTTACTCCTCTTAAGAAATCTCCTGCTCCCATCCGCTTCTTTCCTTCCAGCTGGACTTCGAGGATATGCAGGACTCCTTCTCCGCAGGCTACCGCAAATGAATCCTTGTCCGTATACAGTACGGTACCGGCGGCAGCATCACTACTCTCGCTCTCTGATTTAGCAGCCCATATCTTAAGCTGGCGGCCTTCCATAAACGTATATGCACTGGGCCAGGGATTCATTGCTCTTATCTGCCTCTCCACACTTAAGGCAGCTTTTGCAAAATTGATCTTTCCCTCTTCCTTACTGATCATCTTTGTATGGCTTGCAGCTTCACTGTCCTGTCTTATCGGCGTGAAATCTCCTTTTTCTATAGCCGGCAGGGCTTCGACTATCAGTTCCGCACCCAGTACCGAAAGCCTGTCAAAAAGGCTTCCGCCGGTCTCGTTTTCATCAAGCTTTATGCTTTTCTGAAACAGTATGTCTCCGGTATCGATGCCTTCATCCATCTGCATGATCGTGACACCGCTGTACTCATCACCGTTAAGCACCGCGCTCTGTATCGGCGAGGCTCCCCTGTATTTCGGAAGCAGTGACGCATGTATGTTAACGCAGCCGAGTCTCGGCATCATCAGTATCTCTCTTGAGAGTATCTGTCCGAAAGCGGCAACCACAAAGACATCCGCCTCGAATTTCTTCAGTTCTTCCACAGCTTCCGCTCTCTTGATCCTCTCAGGCTGGAATACCGTAAGTCCCAGTTCCTTTGCAAGCAGCTTCACCGGGCACTCCTGTATCTTCCTTCCCCGGCCTACCGGTTTATCAGGCTGGGTTACCACCGCAGTTATTTCATAACCTGCTTCGTACAGGGCCTTGAGCGGCGGCACCGCATAATCCGGTGTCCCCATATATACCAGCTTCATTCTTCGTCATCCTCCTCATCGTCATCCATCGCGCGCACATCCCGAAGATCTCCCTCTACCAGCGTGGTATACATGATCCCGTCCAGATGATCTATCTCGTGACAGAGAGCCCTGGCCAGCAGTTCCGTTCCTTCCACTTCATATTCTTCCATATCACGGTTAAGCGCCTTTACCACCACATGGTTCGGTCTGGTCACCATCCCCGTCTTGTTCGGAACCGACAGGCAGCCTTCCCAGCCGCTCTGTTCTCCGTCAGTCTTGATTATGACCGGATTGATCAGAACATAAGGATCTTCTCCGGTGACATCAATAACGGCTATACGCTTCAGCACACCCACCTGGGGCGCTGCCAGTCCTACACCGCCTTCGTTATACATGGTCTCAAACATATCATCTATGAGTTCCCCTGTATGCTCCGTCATCTTTGTCACTTCCCGGCACTTTGCATTCAGCACCTCATCACCTATCTCGCGTATTATCCTGATAGCCATTTTTACCTCCGTTCCTTTCTGATCCCTTCTTGACGGGATATGTCCTTACAGTGAATTTACGGGATCAAGGTCAGTCTGCAGAGTGACCTCCTTCTTCCCCGACTCCCTGTTCTCATCCTGCAGTTTTTCCGCAAGATCCTTTGCCCTGCTTAAGTTTTCTTCATCCTTGCTTCGTATATAAACCACTACGCGGTATATATCCCTTATCTTTGCGATCACGGCTTTAAAGGGGCCGAGCACTTCCACGCTCTCCTTAAGCTCTTCCCTGATCGCTGCGGCAGCTTTTCCTGCTTTATCAAATGCGCTTTCCGAGTCTGCCGAGTAATACTGCAGCGCCATCATATGCGTATAAGGCGGATAATCCGAAAGCTCCCTGAAAGCTTTTTCTCTTTCGTAAAAGGCTTCATAGTCCTGGGCTGCAGCCGCCTGTATGCTGTAGTGATCCGGATTGTAAGTCTGTATCACCACTTCCCCCGGCTTGTCACCTCTTCCTGCCCTGCCTGCCGCTTGCGCCAGCAGTGAAAATGTGCGTTCAGTTGCGTGGTAATCCGCCCCGTTCAGCGACATATCCGCGGCTATCGCTCCCACCAGGGTCACGTTGGGAAAATCATGCCCTTTGACTATCATCTGGGTTCCCACCAGTATATCCGCTTCTCCTGCCGCAAAAGCCTGAAGTATCTTCTCATGGCCCTCCTTGGTCTTGGTGGTATCGCCATCCATTCTTAAGACTCTTGCTCCCGGGTAAGCCTTTTGGATCTCTTCTTCTATCTTCTCTGTCCCTGCCCTGAAACCTGCCAGGTACTTCGATCCGCATTCCGGGCAGAGCGGCGGTTTATTCATGGTATACCCGCAGTAATGGCAGACCAGTTGTCCGGAACCGTGCTCTGTCAGTGACACGTCACAGTGGGGACATTTCATTACATGTCCGCAGCTCCTGCAGGATACAAAACCGGCCTTCCCCCGCCTGTTTATAAAGAGCATTGTCTGCTCCCCCTTAAGCAGCCTTTCGGTGATCTTTTCCGAAAGCGCCCTTGAAAAGAAGCTCCTGTTTCCGTTCTTTAATTCTTCACGCATATCCGCTACCGTAACCTCCGGCAGCCTTGCTTCACCGTATCTCTTATTAAGCTTTATCTTTATATATCTTCCGCATTCCGCCCTGTAGGAAGCTTCCATTGAAGGCGTCGCGCTTCCCATTACCAGCTGCGCCCCGCACATGCGGCACAGTTCTTCCGCCACTTCCCTGGCATGGTACTTTGGCATATTCTGACTTTTATAACTTAATTCGTGTTCCTCATCTATGACTATCATTCCCGGGTCCTTAAAGGGAATGAAAAGCGCGGAACGCGGACCTATTATCACATCCAGCTCACCGTTCTTAGCTCTGAGGAACTGATCATAGCGTTCTCCCTCGGAGAGCTTTGAATGCAGCACCGATACCCTGTCCTTAAAACGGGCATAAAAGCGCATCAGTGTCTGAAAAGTAAGAGCGATCTCAGGTATCAGCACTATAGCCTGCCGTCCCTTTTCAACGGTCTTCGCTATGGCTTCAATGTAAACCTCGGTCTTGCCGCTTCCGGTAATGCCCTCTATGAGTATCGCTTTTCTTTCACCCTCAGCTTCATTCAGTATCGCATCCACCGCAGCGCTCTGTTCATCATTCAACTCTGCCCTGCGCTCATATGCTGCATTTTTTCCTGCTACGGGATTCCTGTATTCCGCATTCTCACGTATGCTGATGAGGCCCTGTTTAACTGCTGTCGTTATCACTGCCTTTGAAACGTTCAGCTTTCCGGTCACTATGTCTACGGGTATCTCCTCTGCTTCGGATACGGCTTTCATCAGTCTTATCCTTGCGGCATACCTTACGGGATTGAGCTTGCCCGCCTCCTCGCTCAGAGTTTCCGTGCTTACGTTTCTTACGACGGATCTGTATACCTTGGGCTTAACCTTATCTTTGACCGGCAGTACGGTGCGCATCGCATTGACCAGCGTGCCGCCGTACTTTTTCTTCATCCATACCGCCAGGGCCAGCATTCTGTTCTCTATGCTTACGGCACTCTTTGCTATGCCGTTTATCTCCTTTAACTTATCCCTGTCGTATGAAGGCTCATCCGTAATGCCCACCACATATCCGTGACGCTCCTTATTAGCTTTGCCGAAAGGTATCAGCACCTCCATGCCTTCCGTCAGCGTATCCTTAAGCTCCTCCGGTATGCGATACTCAAAAGGCCTGTCCAGACGTTCGTGGGATATGTCGATTATTATCTGCGCGTATCTGTCTTTACTCATTTACGCACTCCGGGATAGCGCTTTTCCATCCTGGCAAGAGCTTCTGTATCTCCTGCTTCTTCAAGCACTTCCATCACCAGTTCCCTCTCATCCATATGATGCTTTATGCCTCTTATCTCCTGGTAATCCTCATGTCCCTTGCCTGCAAGTATTATCACATCCCCCTTCTGCGCATTTTCATAACAGTACCTGATGGCTTCTTTTCTGTCGGGGATGGTAACATACTTTCCGTCCGTTTTTTCAATGCCGCTTACTATATCGGCTATTATATCCATGGGTTCTTCATTTCTGGGGTTATCCGAGGTGATAACGGTAAGGTCGGAGAGTTTTCCCGACTCTTCGCCCATCTCATATCGTCTGGATTTCGCCCTGTTTCCGCCGCAGCCAAACAGCGTTACCAGTCTGCCGGGTTCGTATTCCTTAATGGTCGTAAGCAGACTCTTTAAAGCCATGGCATTATGGGCATAGTCGATCATCATTGTATAATCTTCCGACACCGGCAGCATCTCTATCCTGCCTTTAACCTTTGCTTTATTAAAGCCGTCAAAGATCTTCTGCTCCAAAGCTTCTCCCGGCTTAAGCGCCGCCGCTGCCGCACTTACTCCCGCATAGGCTGCCAGGGCATTGTATATCGAAAATGTTCCCGGCTGCATGAAATTTACTCTCTCACAAAAAGCAGCTGTTTTGAGCATAAAGCTTACTCCCAGCTTTCCTCCCTCTGTAAGCATCTTTTCTTCGGAGTAACTGATATCCCCGTTTCTTCCGAACCCTTCCGTTACTTCGCAGGTATTTCCTTCCATCATCCTTTCCGCATACTCGTCATCGGCATTGTAACAGCCTGTGCGGCATTGTCTGAACAAGAGCTTCTTGCAGTTCAGATAATCATCGAAATCTTTATGCTCATTAGGCCCTATATGGTCAGGTGACAGATTGGTAAATATTCCCACATCAAACATAAATCCCGCCGCTCTCTTCATCATCAGGCCCTGGCTGGATACCTCCATAACAGCAGCCTGACAGCCGTTCTCCACCATCCTCGCAAAGGCTTCCTGGAGCTTAAAGGCATCCGGTGTGGTATTAACACTCTCCTCCGAAGTCTTTCCGTCATAGATCTCTATGGTGCCGACCAGGCCTGTCTTTATCCCGCACTCTTCCAGTGCCGAACGTATAAGGCATACAGTAGTACTCTTTCCCTTTGTTCCGGTCACTCCTATGGTAAAAAGTTTTTCTGCGGGATTTCCCATCCTTGCACAGGCTGCTGCAGCCGCAGCCGCTCTGGAATCCCTGCAGAGCAGCAGTGTCACTCCGCAAAGAGAGGCATATTCCTTTGCCGCCCTTATCTTCTTTTCATCATCACCGATGACTGCCGCTGCGCCTTTATCGATAACCTCGTTTATGGCATCATGTGCATCAAAACCACTTCCCTTTATGCAGATAAAGAGGCAGTTTTCTTTTACCTTTCTCGTATCGCACACGGCATCACTGACATAGACATTATCTCCGTATACGCTCTCATACTCACAGTTTTTCAACATTTCATTAAGTTCAAACATATCAGCTCTTCTTTCCCTTTCTTGAAAGCAGCAGTGTCACAAA
>JAEEIK010000126.1 GCA_016281335.1 Lachnospiraceae bacterium
CCCGCATACATCATGGCGCTGCCGCTCATGTTATGCTCTTCGGTCTCTCCGTTCATCTTCACGAACCTGTTCATCAGACTGTGAAGCGCACCGTCCTGCTTTACATGTACCGGCGATACCGCATTTACCAGTCCGCCGAAGTCTTTGAGCTTGAGTCTTATATCCCTGCCTTTCAGCGTATATGTACTCTTTTCATCCAGCCCCGCCGGGTGTATTATCAGCTGCGGCGTATTCGGCCTTACCAGAAGCTGCATGCAGATGAATGCCGCGCGGCTCTTATCAGGAGCAACCACCGTCCACTCCGCTTCATTTGCCGCATCCCCATCCAGCACACTCATTGCCGATGCATCAGTGAACATCCTGCCTCTGTAATAATCGCCAAACTGGAATACTTCCCTCCACTCTTTATACAGCTTTATCTGGGAACGTAAGTCTTCGAGCTCTTCCGCTCCCATATCGCTTAAGTTACATTCATAACCCATGACTGCGCAGGCAGCAACATTAAACCGCGTATCAAGCGGTGTCCGCCTGAGCGTCTGATGATTGGGCACGTCACTTACATGTGCCGTCACACAGCTCATCGGATAGCCGTAACTGTAGCCGTACTGTATCTCTGCCCTGGCTGCGGCGTCGGTATCGTCACTCGCCCATATCTGCGGAAAGTAGCAGAGCATACCCGTATCAAAACGATTGCCGCCCGAGGCGCAGCCTTCAAAGAGTATATCCGGAAAGCTTTCGGTCAGCTCCTTAAGTATACGGTACAGTCCGAGCATATATCTGTGTGCCGTTTCTCCCTGCTGCAGACCTTCACCGCCTTTGGCAAAACAGTCCGTAAAATTCCTGTTCATATCCCACTTCACATAGGATATTTCCGCAGACGAAAACAGCTGCTTCATCGCATCTATGACATGATCCTGCACTTCCTTCCTTGTCAGGTCCAGAAACATCTGATTCCTGCCTTTGGAGTGTTCTGCCTTATCATGTCTGAAGGCCCAGTCCGGATGTGCCCGATACAGCTCGCTGTCTTCGTTCACCATTTCCGGCTCGACCCATATGCCAAAGCCCATTCCCAGTTCTTTTATCTTATCGCAGAGGCCTTTGATCCCGCCCGGCAGTTTCTTCTTATCGGGATACCAGTCTCCGAGGGATGATGTATCATCATTCCTCTTACCGAACCATCCGTCATCCATCACGAACAGTTCTATCCCTACGGTCCTCGCCATCCTAGCCAGACGCAGAAGTCTGCTCTCGCTTATGTCAAAGTAACAGGCCTCCCAGCTGTTTAACAGTACGGGACGTGCTTTCTTCTTCCACGTACCCCTGACTATATGTTCACGTATGAAGCAGTGCAGGTTTCTGCTCATGTGCCCGAAACCTTCAGCCGAATATGTAAAGAAAGCTTCGGGTGTCTGAAAGCTCTCGCCACCCTTAAGCATCCATTCAAAGTTCCACGGATTTATGCCGCTCACAAAACGGCACTTTCCGAAACTGTCCCGTTCCAATGCTTCGTAATGGTTTCCGCTGTATACCAGATGAAAACCAAAACACTCTCCGGCATTTTCCGTACATCCCTTCTTTGATATCATCACGAAGGGATTGGCCCTGTTGGATGAAGCGCCGCTCCTTGATTCCACCACGAGCTTACCGCTCTTTAATGGCATGTCGGTCTTCTTCATCTCCCTGGTCCATGCACCGGTAAAGCTGTGGAACACATACTCTCCGGGATCCAGATCCAGCTGTGCGGACATGGCCTTAAGCAGCCTTACCGGAGCATCACCCGCATTCTGTATATTCATGCTGCGGGCAATCACATTCTCCTTCTCGAAGACAGTATAGTAAAGACCTATCTTAAGACTTCCGTTTCTGTCCTTTAAGTTTATCTTAAGGGTCCTGCACTCATCACTGTTTCCGTAAGAAGAGGGCAGACCTTCCGATTCCGGTTTGCCCTCCATGATCTCGTAATCCTCATAAATAAAATCAAGGCTTCTTAATCCATCCGCATATTCAGCCTCTACGGCACTCTCACGTACATCTCCTTTGCCCGTGTGTGCCAGCTCATATCTCATTGCTTCGGGTGCAATGCACGAACAGTCATCATTATACACCGATGTATTGCCCGGTGCAAATGTCCACTGTTCACAAAGACCGTCCGAACTCTCAGCCTCTATACGCCTGCCGTAATACAGATGCTCTAACTGCCCGTTTGCCATCACCTTAAGGGCATAACTGCTCTCATCGGTATTCAGCAGAAAAAACGGTCTGTCAGTTTCCCTGACTGTTATCATTTCTGCTTATCCCTTCTTTCTGCCAGTTCTTTGTTGATCTCTTCCATCTTCTTTTCGCTTAAGATGAACTTTTTAAAGAAGACTGCGAGTGCTATGAGCATGCCTGCTATAGGCAGTACCGTCATGGTAAGGCGCAGTCCCGTAAGGTTGGCGGTAGCCAGCTCGCCTGCACTTGCCACACCTTCGGAATTCTGGCTGATGTTAAAGGTATCGAGTGCGATGCCGGCTATGAATACGGCAAATCCGCTTGCCAGCTTAACCACAAAAGTCTGCATTGAAAAGATCACGGATTCATCACGCCTCTTATTCTTAAGTTCTCCGTAATCCACTGTGTTGGCAAGAAATACAGTTGTCAGCACCGTAAGGAGACCGAATGCGACGAATACGAAGAAGCCGGGGATGCAGAGCAGCACCAGGCTCTTTACGCCCGCCATCATCATGACGAGAAGTACCGCATATCCCCCGATCGCGCAGAAGAAGCTTAAGTAACATACCTTTGTCACACTGAGTATCTTTCTGATCAGCGGATATATCAGCATCATCGAAAGGATCTGCATACCGCCGCCGAAAGTATTGAACAGAACATAGGTGCCGTTCCAACCCTCGCCGCCGATATCGTACTTAAAGAAGTAGATAAGAAGATTGGATGTGATGTACAGTGAAGCATTCACCAATACTATGGTGATGACCACGGTCATAGCCTGATCATTTGTCACCAGTGCCTTGAACATGTCTGCTATCGAAGGTGCCTCCATATCCACACTGGATCTTTCTTTTATGGCTATACAGGTGATCGAAATAAACACTATGAAAACGATCGCAATAATCAGGGCAAATGCCGAGAAACCGCTGCGCTCGATGACCGCCGTCGAAGTCTCTGTGGTATTTAATGCTCTGCCGAGCACAGGGACCACTATCATGGTGATGACTGTTATCAGCGCGCTTCCCACGCCTGCACAGGAACGTGCCATCGCAGTCAGGCCTTCACGTTCCTTACCGCCCTCGGTAAACGCAGGTATCATCGACCAATATGGGATATCCATCATAGTATATGTTACACCCCACAGCACATAGAACACTGCAGCATAGGCTGCAAGTCCCGAACCGGAAAGCGTCGGCGGTGCCGAAAACACAAGCCACAGAACGAAGGCATTGGAGACGGTACCTATGAGCAGCCAGGGACGGAACTTTCCCCATTTAGTCCTGGTCTTGGCCACCACCGCTCCCATGATGGGATCGTTGAATGCATCAAACACCCGGGCTGCCATCATAATGGCACCCATTACTTTTCCGCTCACTCCCAGAAGATCCTGATAATAGTACAGGATGTAGCTGGCAGAAAGCATGTATACCATATCCTTGCCGACCGCTCCCAGACCGTATGCCGCTTTTTCTTTTGTAGATAAATGCATGCCTGATTCCTCCTGCTATTCCTATGCGTTCAATAGATAAGTAAAATAAGCTATATACGACATGAACATGATAAGCCCCGCCGAACGTTTTATCTTTGAATCTTTATTGAGCACGGCTGCAAACAGTATCACTGCTGCCCCTATAGCCACGATATTATCTATAAGAAAATCGGCCCCGGTAAGGGCGTTCTTATAGGGCAGCGGTGTGATCACCGATGAAGCTGCCAGAACGAAAAGTATATTGAAGATATTGCTGCCTACGATGTTGCCGACTGCGATATCCGGCTTTTTCTTGGCCGAAGCCACGCAGGATGTGATAAGTTCCGGAAGTGAAGTTCCGAATGCTATGATCGTAAGACCGATGAGCTTTTCGCTCATGCCCATCACCCTTGCTATGCTCGTTGCCGAAGACACGGTTATGTCAGAACCGAGAACAATGGCTGCGCCGCCGCAGATGATGTTAAGTATCAGTTCATATACCGGAAGCTTCTTGATCTCTTCTTCGTCGTTTCCGCCGCCCTTCTTTGCCAGACAGATGGTGTAGATCAGGAACACTGCCATGAGTCCCAGAAGGATGAAGCCGTCGGTGCGTCCCAGCTCTCCGTCGAAATTGCCGAGCCCCAATACGAGAGCTGTAACAAGTATC
>JAEEIK010000127.1 GCA_016281335.1 Lachnospiraceae bacterium
GTTCAATGTGAACAACATGGAGATCGTACAGGGTATCACTGAAGCAGCAGGCGAGCTGAAGAGCCCCGTTATCCTTCAGGTATCCAAGGGAGCAAGAGCTTATGCAAATCATAAGTATCTTGTAGCAATGGTTAAGGCAGCTGTAGAGCTGAATCCGGACATTCCCATCGCTCTTCACTTAGATCACGGCGATACTTTCGAGCTTTGCAAGGATTGTATCGACGGCGGTTTCACTTCTGTCATGATCGATGCTTCTTCCAAGAGCTTCGAGGATAACATAGCCCTTACAAAGCAGGTTGTTGAGTACGCTCACGCAAACGGCGTTGTTGTAGAGGCAGAGCTCGGAACACTGGCAGGTATCGAGGATGAGGTAGTTGTAGAGGCCGGTAAGGAAAGCTACACACGTCCCGAGGAAGTTGAGGAATTCGTAAGCAAGACAGGCTGCGATTCACTGGCTATCGCTATAGGTACCTCTCATGGCGCATACAAATTCACTCCGGAGCAGTGCACAAGAAATGCCGATGGCATCCTTGTTCCGCCCCCTCTTCGTTTCGACGTACTTGAGGAGTGCATCAAGCGTCTCCCCGGTTTCCCCATCGTTCTTCACGGATCATCTTCAGTTCCCCAGGAATTCGTTAAGATGGTAAATGAGTATGGCGGAAAGATGCCGGATGCAGTAGGTATCCCCGAGGAGCAGTTAAGAGAAGCTGCTAAGCTTGCTGTCTGCAAGATCAACATCGATTCCGATATCCGTCTTGCTATGACAGGTAACATCCGTAAGTACTTCGCTGAGCATCCCGATCACTTCGATCCGAGACAGTACTTAAAGCCCGCTCGTCAGGCAGTTAAGGACATGGTTGCTCACAAGATCAAGTACGTGCTCGGTTCAGACGGAAAAGCCTGAATACAGTATCCATAAAGCTTATGAAAACACCGCAATGTGCTTGATAAAACACGTTGCGGTGTTTTATAATGTATTAAATGTTTCGGGGGAGCGGTATGAATTCGATAAAACGTATTTTGCCACTGCTGGCAGGGAGTCTTGTGGTTTTGGGAATATCGGCAGTCCTTGGAGGGCTGGCGTTTGTTCGGGGCGTCGATAATAATTTGGGCTTTATACTGGCCTTCCTGGCAATCATGTTTTTTATCTGCGGTCTTGCCGCCACGGCGGAGAACATAAGTGAGATAATAAGACTGGCAGATCTGACAGGCCTTATGCCGAGGAAGCTTAAAGGCAGGGCTGTTAAACAGTATATGGCCAAGATCTGCGGCAGGGAGATCATATCCGAGGGCAGCTTTAATGTGATAGTAAGGTATTTTGATCATAGAGGCTGGAAAAAGGAGGCGTGGATAAGGAATCCGAATAACGGCAAATGGGGAGAAGAATACCGGGTCGGAGGAACCGTGCATATAAAAGCAGATGATGATGGTGCGGAGTTCGATAAGGAACAGCCGCAGGTAACGGAAGAGGAGATCGAATGGCAGGACCGGCTGATGAAGGAGGAACTGACTTGTTATTACTGCAAAAAGCCGCTTCGGATGACAGCGGGGACAGTAAGCGGGTGTCCGTCCTGCGGACACAGGATCGTACTGCCTTCTATCAGAAGCTATATATTCAGACCGGAAGATAATCCGACGCCGGTAAGGAAAGTATATGATAAATACGGTGGAGTGAGTTATGAAACGGTAAATGAAAAAAAACAGCCCGGAGGAGTGGCGGGGCTCATAAGCAGCATGATATTGATACTTGCAGGTATCATGATGCTGTGTGCTTATTTGAAATTACAGGATAATCCATTACCGCGGCTGATGCTCATTGTAGCACTGTTCATGCTGGGAAAGGGCTTGTTTTCAGCTGTTTCGATCATCAGGGATATGAAGATCACAGGTCACGGCCCCAGATTCCGCGGAAAGATATTCAGATATGAAAGGGCTATGTGGGATTTTGTGGATGGAATACCCACGATAGTGCCTGTAGTGAGGTATTTTGACAAACAGGGACAGATGAAAGAAACTGCTATAGAGACCGGAAGTCTGGACCAGTATAAATATGCGATAGGAAATACCGTGGAGATTGAAACGGAATACAGCGGAGCTGCCATGGTCAAGTGGAATTATCCGTTTATAAAGCATTCATCCCTGCCACAGGAGGACAGGCTCATGGATGAGGCTGAAAGAGCGGTTTTTATCGGAAAAAAAAACGGGCCCTGCCGCTCGGAAACGTATGATGAATCCGCCGAACCGGTCAGGCTTGTATGTCCGACCTGCGGTCAGGAGACAGAGGTGCTGCCGGGAACAGAGGCAAGCTGCACGGGCTGCAACAGAAAACTGGCTTTTACTTTTGATAAGATAGCCATATGGGATAGTCAGACTATAATATAAAAAGCTTGGAGGAAGAGCAGTATGAACGAAGGAAAATTCATGATACCTTTTGGGAGTATATTTGTGGCCTGCGGGATATTTATCATGTGTCTGGCATTCAGTGACAGTGTAAAGGAACAGACCAGTCCCCTGATACTGATCATTTTCGGAGGAGTGTTCTTTGCGGCAGGAATGGCCGTTGTAATAGGCGGGATCAAGTCGGTAAAGACCGGTATGGATACGCTTAAGTTCGGTAAGAGATATACGGGCAAGATATTCAGATACGAAAGCGATCCGAACATACGGATAAACGGCTATCCGGCCATAATCCTTGTTGTCAGGTTTTTTGAAGAGACTAACAGCGTTATAGGAAATATAAGAGAGGTATGGATCAAGACCGGCGGTACTAACACGAAGAAGTATGCGATAGGAAATACCATTGAGATAGCCGTAAACGGCAACGATGCGCAGATGATATCTAAGACCTACAAGGCGATCAAAGACTCTTATCTCCCGGGACAGGAGAGGCTGATGTCCCAGATGGAGATATCAACGAGGTTGGATGCGCCCCAGGCCCAGTCAGCCATACCGGAATATAATTATAATTCCAATGTAAGCGCAGGCGCATATCCGACAGGAGCTATTTCAATGAAAGACGTGTTATGTCCGGGCTGCGGAGGAGTGGTGAGCCTGGTACCGGGAAGCAGTGTGATATGTCCTAATTGCGGAAGGAAAGTGGGACTGACGATAGACAATATGATAGTGTAGGGACACCCTTAAGGAGATATATGAGTGCGTTAGAGAGATTTCTGAAATATGTTTCGATAGATACGATGTCCAGAAGTGAGATCGATGCCTATCCTTCGACACCGGGTCAGAGAGAACTGCTGGATCTGCTTTATGCGGAATTGAAAGAGCTGGGAGTGCCGGATGTAAGGCAGGATAAGGAATACGGCTGCGTGTATGCCGTTATCCCGTCCAACAGACCGGAAAAGACCATAGCCTCCATAGGCTTTATTGCCCATGTGGACACTTCGGAAGCCGTAAGCGGTAAGAACGTGAAACCACGCATTATAGAGGATTATGACGGCGGGGATATCGTACTTAACGAAGAAGCAGGGATAGTAACAAGTGTGGAAGATTTCCCCGAGATGAAAGATATGAAGGGAAAGACTGTCGTAGTCACCGACGGCACCACCCTGCTTGGCAGTGATGATAAGTCCGGAGTAACGGAGATAATGGAGATGGCTTCATATTTTATGAGTCATCCCGAAGAAGCCCACGGTAATATCTGCATTGCATTTACGGCGGAAGAAGAGACCGGAAGAGGTGTGGACCATTTTGATGTGGCGGGCTTCGGAGCTCATTATGCATACACCGTGGATGGCGGCAGGCTCGGTGACATGTCGGATGAGACTTTCAATGCAGCAGGGGCCCGTGTTAAAGCAAAGGGTGTTTCTGTGCATCCCGGAGACGGATATAATAAGCTGATAAATGCCCTGCAGGTGCTGATGGATTTCCACGCATTGCTGCCTGAGGCTGAAAGGCCCGAACGCACTAAAGACAGGGAAGGCTTTTATCACCTGACGGATATGAGCGGCAATGTGGAGGAAGCAGTCTCTGAGTATATCATCAGGGATCATGATATGGGCAGTTTTGATGAGAAAAAGGAAGTATTCCTTAACTGTGTGGCCAAGATAAATGAGAGCTACGGACGGACCGTGCTTGAAGCGGAGCTTCACGATCAGTATTACAATATGAAAGAGAAGCTTAAGAGTCATCCGGAAGTATCGGAGCATCTTAAGAATGCCATGGAAAAATGCGGAGTCACGGCGGATAACACACCCATAAGAGGAGGCACCGACGGATCCAGGCTTTCCTATATGGGACTGCCCTGCCCGAATATCTGCACGGGCGGAGGCAATTTTCACGGAAAACACGAGTATCTCTGTGTAGAAGAGATGCTGACGACTATAGAGATATTGAAACAGCTTGTACGGGAGTGGACGCTTTGAAAAGGTTTTTGACATTGTGCCTGGTCCTTATGCTTTTCGTTTGTACGGGCTGCGGGGACAAGGATAAGCAGATAGTGCTGACCACCGGCTTCGGTGAGGATGAGATATTCAGGCTGGAGGGTGAGATCTGTACCAGGCAGGAACTGCTGGTGTATATGATGAACCTCCACGGGCAGTATGATAATATCTTCGGCGAGGGTATATGGGGGACGGAGATATCCGGCATGCCACTGGAGGATCACATTAAGCGCACGGCCATAGCAAGGCTGTATAAGCTGAAGATGATGAAGCTTTTAGCAGCCAGCTATCAGGTGGAGCTGGATAAAAAAGAAGAGGAACTGGCCAAAGAGGCAGCGAAGGAATTCATGTCGGATCTGTCAGCGACCGAAATGGCCGGTGCAGGCGGACTAAAGCAGAACATGGTACAGAACATGTATGCCGAGTACCGCATAGCCGAGAAGCTGTATCACAAGCTTATAGAGAATGTGAATCCTGAGATAAGCGATGACGAGGCCAGGACCATAACGGTGCGCCAGGTGTATGCAAGTAAGAGAAGCGACCTGGAGGAATTGCTCGCCAGACTTGAAGAAGGGGAGGACTATGATACCCTTTCTTTTGCCTATAATGAAAAGGATGATTATGTGATATCCTTTCCCAAGGGTAAGATGGATAAGGCTGTGGAGGATGTGTGCTTCTCTCTTGCGGAGGGGGAAGTCAGCGGTATAGTGGAGGCAGATGGCGGTTACTATCTTTTCCGCTGCATCAGCACTTATGACAGGGAAGAAACCGACAGGAGCAAACAGGATATCCTGAGAAAACGCCAGAAGGAAGCTTTTTCCCAGGTATATGATGCTTTTTCAAAAGGAAAAGAGTGCTATCTGAACGAGAAGCTGCTGGATGAGACGATCTCCGGTGATATCAGCTCGGGAGGCGTGGACTTCTTTGATGTATACGAGAAATATTTTAAGGGGCTGTGAGGGGAATAAATGCTGGAAATTCTGGTCTTATGGATAATAGTGTTTTTGATCACCTGGCTTGCCGGTGATCTTTTATTTTTTGCTTTTGACAGAGGCTTTGGGCTGGAACTTGATAAGAAGGGCGCGACAGTAAAGAGTATAGCAGGTTTCTTTGCGCTGACCGTTATCGCCCAGTATGTCAGCCTCTTTTCTCCGCTCAATACCAATGCCTTAAAGGGCATATCAACGGTACTGATGCTGCTGGAAGTATTAAGGCTTAAAAAACATAAATGGAAGGGGCGGAAAAAGGAGGATAAAAAAAATGTCCGTTTCATTGTGACGGCATTAAAGCTGTTATGGCTCATACTTATACTCATATGCTGTGTGAATTATGATTTCAACGAACTTCACGGGGACTCGGATCTGTATATGGCCCAGTCCGTTAAATGGGCCGGAGAATACGGCGCTGTAAAGGGCATAGCCAATTTTAATCCGAGGATAGGTTTTGATTCTTCCCTGGTATGCTTCTATGCCCTGAGTTCATTAAGGGCGATGGCGGGAGGCAGACTGCATGCGGCTTGCGGTTTTCTTTTCGTGATATTCGGCTGGTACGGAATAGAGGCTGTTTACGGTATAATGAAAAAAGGTTTCTCGGTATCAAAACTTTTCAGGCTGGTAATGCCCGGATATGCAGCAACCACCATGCATCTTGCAGGGGCATATACGACGGACACCGCGTCCAATCTGGCGGCCGGCTTCTTTCTTGCCGAGTGGGCTGCGTGGGCAGAAGAAAAAGAAGAACGGGAAGAAATATACGGCCTGCTGGCAGTAGCTGCCGTAATCTGCGCTTCGATGAAGCTCTCTCTGGCAATGCTTGCCGTGGCGGCTCTGTTGCCGGGGATAAGAATGCTTAAGAAGAAAAGGTTTAAAAGCGTACTTGTGTTTTTGGGACTGGGAGTTATATGTATCGTACCTTATGTACTGAGAACGGTGATACTTACCGGCTATCTTGTATTCCCGATGGAAAAGCTCGATATCTTTGATTTTGCCTGGAAAGTGCCTTCGGATCTCGTATGCCTTGAACGAGAGATGGTGGAACTCTGGGCCAAGGCTCCGGGGACCGAGCTTGAAAACATCAGGGGCGGCTTAGGCGGCTGGATAAATATCTGGCTTGAGAACCAGCGCGGGAGCTATGGCTATATGCTGATCCTTGGCAATATTGCTGCCTTTGCGGGTATTATCTTATATCAGCTGCTGTTTCGTAAAAAAGAGGATAAGAATCCCTATATGATGATCCTTATAACTGCTCTTATTGCCGAGGGCATATACTGGTTTATCGAAGCTCCTGATTACAGGTTCATCCAATTGCTGATGTTCTTCCTGCCGGTATACCTGGCTTTCTGCATATATAAGCATCTGCCGAAACACTTTGTTACAGCAGAGCTTATCATCGTGGTTTTGTTCATCGGGCTCTTTTTCTCCTATCATCCCAAATGGATAATGAAGGACAATATAGCTTTTATTGAACGAACGGCAAAGAGCGGAGAGCTTAAGCAGCTGGTATTTGAGCAGCAGAGGCTGAAAGAGTATGAGATGAAAGAGACAGATTGGAACGGCCTCACGGTACAGGTTCCGAAGAACGGGATGCTTTCGGGAGATGCCGATCTGCCCTGCGCAATGTATGCCGACTACCTGGACCGGCTGTACCTGCTGGGAACGGATATTTCTGACGGAGTCGGCGTGGAGTGATTGTTAGCACTCGGATTGACTGAGTGCTAATTTTTCCTTGACTTTTTATGTATGGGGACATATACTTTTATAAGCGGGCGTAAAGCTCCGTATTACTATAGTTATTTATGAAAGGAAGTGCTTTACAATGGCAGGAAAACAGGGAAGCTTATCAATAAACAGCGAGAACATATTTCCCATAATCAAGAAATGGCTCTACAGCGATCAGGATATCTTTTACAGGGAGCTGGTGAGCAACGGCTGCGATGCCATAACCAAGCTTAAAAAACTTGATATGATGGGTGAGTATACTCTGCCTGAAGACTATAAGGCAAAGATAGATATCGAAGTATCACCCGAAGACAAGACCATCGTGATCACGGATAACGGTCTGGGCATGACGGCTGAGGAAGTAGAGGAATACATCAACCAGATAGCTTTTTCCGGAGCTACGGACTTTATCGCAAGGTATAAGGATAAGGCGAATGAGGACCAGATAATAGGCCACTTCGGACTCGGCTTCTATTCAGCTTTCATGGTATCCGAAAAGGTTGAGATAGATACGCTTTCGTATAAAGAAGGAGCCAAAGCGGTCCACTGGGTATGCAACGGCGGCACCGATTATGAGATGGAAGACGGCAGCAGGGATAAAGTAGGTACAAAGATCACCCTGCATCTTACCGAAGACTGCTTAAAATACTGCAATAAGTATGAAGCAGAGGAAGTGCTTAAAAAGTACTGCTCCTTCATGCCTTATGAGATATATCTGAATAAGAAGGGCGAGGAACTGACCCAGACCATCAATGAGGATGAGAAGCTGGATACTGATGTGGTGATCGAAGAGATCACTCCGGAGAAAAAAGAAGACGATAAGGAAGAACCGAAGAAGAGGCTGAAGATAAAGAAGCGTCCCGAAGCGTTAAATGATACCACGCCCCTCTGGGCAAAACATCCCAATGAATGCACGAAGGAAGAGTATCTGGAATTCTACAGAAAGGTATTCCACGATTATAAGGAGCCGCTGTTCTGGATACATCTGAACATGGACTATCCTTTCAACTTAAAGGGCATACTTTACTTCCCGAAGATCAATATCGAGTTTGAGTCCATCGAGGGCGTGATCAAGCTGTACAATAACCAGGTCTTCATTGCGGACAATATCAAGGAAGTGATCCCCGATTACATGATGCTCTTAAAAGGTGTCATCGACTGCCCGGACCTGCCCCTCAACGTATCCAGATCGGCTCTGCAGAATGACGGCTTTGTAAAGAAGATATCCGAGTATATCTCCAAGAAGATAGCCGACAAACTTTCCGGCATGTGCAAGACCGAGAGGGAAGAATATGAGAAGTACTGGGACGATATCAATCCCTTCATAAAGTACGGCTGCTTAAAGGATGACAAGTTCTGTCAGAAGATGACTGACTATATACTCTTCAAGGATCTGGACGGCAAGTATTTGAGCCTGCCTGAAGCATTGGAAGTAAAGCCTGTTGACACCGGTGATGACGAAGAGAATGCTACCGATGAGAACGGTGAAAAGGTGGAAGCAGAGATTGTTGAGGATCAGAAGGATGAAGAGGCTGCAGAAGAGGAAAAGAAGGAAAAGACCGTATACTACGTGACTGATGAGCAGCAGCAGAGCCAGTATATTAACCTCTTTAAGAAGGCTAAAAAATCCGCTGTAGTACTTAAAGATCAGATAGACCAGCCTTTCATCACCCAGCTGGAGAGCAAGAACGAGGGCATTAAGTTCATGCGTATAGATGCTGACTTAACCGATGATTTCAAGGCAAAGAACAGCAAGAAGCAGCAGGAAGAACTGGATGCCCAGACCGAAGAGCTTTCAAAGATATTTAAGAAGGCGATAAAGAAAGACAATATCAACGTAAAGGTTGAGAGACTCAAGAACAAAGACATCTCTTCGATGATAACCGTATCCGAGGAGACCAGGCGTATGCAGGACATGATGAAGATGTATGCTATGCAGGGACTCAATATGGGCGGCATGGGAAGAGAAGGCATGACACTTATACTGAATGCCAACAACAAGCTGGTACAGAAGATACTGACCGATAAGGAAGGCGAGAATGTACAGCTGCTCTGCGAACAGCTCTATGACCTGGCGCTTCTGCAGAACGGTCCGCTGGATCCCGAATCCATGACCAAGTTCGTTGCAAGGAGCAATAAACTGATGGGACTCTTATTATGATATTTCCGGATATGTATGTAAAAAACGCATACGAACTGCCATATAAAGAAATGTACGAGCGGGGCTTCAGGGGCATCATCTTTGATATTGACAATACGGTGGCCCTTGATAACGGCCCCGCCGATGACAGGTGCAGGAAGCTTTTCAAAGATCTGGAGGCTATGGGTTACAAGACCATGATAGTTTCCAACAATGATGAACCAAGGGTAAAGAGTTTTGCCGATGATGTGGGAAGCGACTATGTGTTCAAGGCTGCCAAGCCTTCAAAGAAGGGATACTTTGAAGCGCTTAAGAAGATGGGGCTTAAAAAGGACCGGGTTTTTCTGGCAGGGGACCAGATATTCACTGATATCCTCGGAGCCAAGCGGAGCGGGATCTTTGCAGTCATGGTAGGAAAGCTGAACTGGAAAGAAAGGCCCCATATCTATCTTAAAAGGATACTGGAAGTGCCGATAATGGCGGCGTATTTTCTGATAAATATTTTCAGAAAATAGGACCCCTCATCAGTCAGCCTTCGGCTGACAGCTTCTCCCCAAGGGGAGAAGCCTATTCAGGAGAGTAATATGGATGTTAATACTAAACTTTACGGCCTCATGGGACATCCCGTGGGGCATTCCGTTTCTCCGGCCCTGCAAAATGAGCTGATAAGGCTTTACGGGCTGAATGCGGTGTATCTGGCCTGGGATGTGGAAACGGTCGGATTGGAAGAGGCGGTAAAAGGCGGAAGGGCGCTTTCAATCGGCGGTTTTAATGTGACCGTTCCGCATAAGAAAAATATCATGCCTTATCTTACGGATATCGATGATGCAGCGCGTAAGCTGGGATCGGTGAATACGCTAAAACTTACCGCTGAGGGTTATGTGGGATATAACACGGATATGCCGGGACTTATGAGAGCCTGTGGATATGACGGCATTTCATTTAAGGGCAGGAATGCGGTGCTGATCGGCGCCGGAGGCGCTGCCAATGCGGCTCTCGGAGCCATACTCGAGAGCGGCGCAAAAAGAGTGCTCATCATAAACCGCACCAGGGAAAGAGCTGAGGAACTGAAAAAGCGTTTTGAAACATTTTATCCGGGCATAAGAATGGAGTGCGTTTCTTCGGGGGCTGAGGCAGTGAGCCTTATGCGTGAGGAAACAGAAAAATGGAATGCAGTGCAGGCTACCAGCGTCGGCATGTTTCCGGATACGGAGGCTGCGGCAGTTACGGAAGACGCTTTTTATGAGCTGATCGACAGCGCGGTGGATATAATATACAATCCGGAGAAGACGCTGTTCATGAAAAAAACGGAGGCTGCCGGTGGAAAGGCATATAACGGCCTGAAGATGCTTTTATTCCAGGGAGTCAGAAGTTTTGAAATATGGCATGAGCTGAAGGTGGATGATAAATATACGGAGCAGTTGCTTGATATTATGAAGGGGGCAATGAAAAAATGAACATACTGATAATCAACGGAGCAAACATAAACTTCCTGGGTATCAGGGAAAAAGCAGTCTACGGCAATAAAAGCTATGAAGATCTGCTGAAGATGATAGAGGAAAAAGCCGGGGCCACAGGGGACAGGGTGGAAGTATTCCAGTCCAACCATGAAGGCGCGATCATAGACAGAATACAGGATGCGTACAGTGACGGCACTGAGGGCATCATAATAAATCCCGGAGCTTATACCCATTACAGCTATGCCATAAGGGATGCTCTTGCTTCGGTGGATATGCCGAAAATAGAGATACATATCTCGGATATCAGTACCCGTGAGGAATTCAGGCACGTTTCCGTTACTGCGGAGGTGTGCGATGAGCAGATCAAGGGCCTGGGACTTGAGGGTTATCTTACAGCTATCGATCATATCAGGGAGCTTAAGAAATGAAAGGCAGGGCCATAATACTCATCGGCTATATGGGCTGCGGCAAGAGTACGGTTTCCAGGCTTCTGGCGGAAAAAAGCGGGAAAAGGCTTATTGACAGTGATGAGGAGATAGAAAAAAGGCAGGGCATCAGTATCAGTGAGATCTTCAATAAATCCGGTGAGCCGGCTTTCAGGGCGATGGAGACTAAATTGCTTGAAGAATTGATCGGGAATGATTTTGACGGAATATTGTCCTGCGGGGGCGGCATGCCTTTAAGAGAGGAGAACAGGCAGCTGTTAAAACAGCTGGGAACTGTAGTTTTTCTTAAGGCTGATCCCGAGGTGATAGCTGCAAGGTTAAGAAATGACCAAAGCAGGCCGCTGCTTAACGGGCTTAATGACGATGAGAAGAAAAGGAAGATAGGCGAAATGCTCTTAACCAGGGAAGCTGCATATATCGCCGGAGCAGATCTTGAGATCGACACCGGAGCGCTGTCTCCGGAAGAGGTTACTTCTTGCATTTTCAAGCGTATTCATATATAATGTACTTCAAATGTGCACACCTAAGAGGGTAGAGAAATGATCGAGGCAGTCAGCTGCGGAGGTGTGGTGATATTTCGGGGCAAGATCCTTTTGCTTTATAAGAATTACAGGAAAAGATATGAGGGATGGGTATTGCCGAAAGGAACAGTGGAAAAGGGTGAAACCTACCCGACTACAGCCCTCAGGGAAGTAAGGGAAGAGTCGGGAGCAAAAGCCAGGATAGTCGAATACATAGGTAAGAGCGGCTATACCTTTACTGTTCCGGAAGATACTGTTGACAAGGAAGTACACTGGTATCTGATGAGGTCGGAAAGTTACTACAGCAAACCGCAAAGAGAGGAGTTCTTTATGGACTCCGGTTACTACAAGTTTCATGAGGCGTATCATCTTCTGAAATTTGCAAACGAAAAAGAAATACTGGAAAGAGCCTATGAGGATTATCAGAGATTGTACCGCAGCGGGCTCTGGAACGGGTAAGAGAGTAGGAAATGGCGGTATCTTTTGACCCTTTGCTTTTTGTGAGCAGGGAACTGAAAAGCAGAAAACTCGAACTCACGGAGCAGCTGATGCTCGGAAAGAAGCTGAAGGGACTGTATATCATATATACAAACGAAAACAGCAAAAAGCCGGAAATGATGAAGAGCGAGATGCTGGATAATAAGTATTACAGGGAAAGGGATATTCTGATAAACGGGATCACTGACAGTTATGATGCGGCGCTGGCGTATCTGGCTGTCTATGCTTATGAGAATCTTATTCCCGAGGAAAAGGTGTAGGGTCCGCATCAATGGATATCGTTTTTCTCATCCTTAAGATCATAGGAATAGCCCTGCTGTGTATTCTGGGACTGTTATTGCTGGCAATACTGCTGGTGCTGTTTGTTCCTCTCAGATACAGGGTTGAGGGGAAGAAGGAAGAAACGCTCGAAGCTAAGGCAAGAGTCACCTGGCTTTTACACTTTGTAAATGCGGAACTGAGTTATGCAACGGCGCTGAACCTCAGGATAAAGATACTCGGCATATGTTTTTACGACAGGCTGAAGAAAAAAGCCAAAGAAGAAAAGAAAAAGGAAAGCTCTTTGGAAGAAAATGAAGAAGCCGTAGAAGAAACAAACGAAGAGACGGAAAACGACAGCGAAGGCATTGAGGATATTGAAGGAGATTCGTTAGAGGCAGCAGAAGAAGTCATAGAAACGTCCGAAGAAGTCACAGAGACTTCCGAAGAAGATGAAGACGGGGAAGAAGCGGAAGCTGAACCTGAGAAGAAAAAGGATAACAGATCCTTTGGCGAGAAATACGATGATATGGTCGATGCTTTTGAAGAAGGCCTGGACGAACTCGAGGATATGCTGGATGAGACAGCGGATTCCCTTGAGGACGGCATAGATAAGCTTAAGGAAAAAATTGAGACAGCAGCAGATACTATAGGCTATTATCTCAGGATACTTGAGAGCGACGGAACCCAGTGGGTATATGAATATGTTGTTAAGCATGCGAAAGGCTGCATTAAGAATGTGGCGCCGCGACGGATCGATGCGAAGCTTCAGTATTCAAATGATGATCCCGCAAGTGTCGCGGGAATATGGCAGATATATGCGGTAGTCGTAACGCTTCTCGGAAGTATTAAAGGAAAAAGAGAGCTTAACACGACGCAGGACGACAGTGATATACGTTTCTCTGCGCGGATAAAGGGAAGAGCAACGGCAGTGGTGCTTGCTTATCACGGATTATGCCTCTTGCTCAACAAAAAGGTTAGAAAATTCATCAAACTCATGAAACGGGAGGATAAAACCAATGGCAGAAAATAACATAGGCAATGTGGTGGAGTCGCTTATGAAGGACATTGACCACGTGGTAGGTTCCAAGACAGTTATAGGACAGCCTGCTACGGTGGGGGATGCGGTGATAGTACCACTTGTGGATGTTTCTTTCGGAGTGGCAGCCGGCGCCGGCGCAAGAGATAAGAAGAACAGCGGCGTGGGCGGCATGAGCGCAAAACTTTCTCCTTCCGCAGTACTGGTGATACAGAACGGACATACCAGACTGATGAGCGTTAAGAGTTCCGATTCGGTAAGCAGGATAGTGGATCTTATACCTGAAGTGATAGATAAGGTAAAAGGCAATAAAGCGGTTACTGTAGATAAGGAAGAAGCAAAGAACGCGGCATTCCCGGATGGTGAAGCAGAATAATGGATGCATTTGCAGACGAACTTGAAAAGATAAGCGATCATGAGCAGCTGGAGAGACTTAAGCATCAGCTGTTTATGGAAAAGGTGGGGATCCAGAGTGAAAGAGCGCAGCTGGAGAAGGATCATGCTGAGCTTTTGAGGACCAAAAAAGAGATAGTTACCGAACGCAAACAGCTTACCCGTGAGAAGAGACAGCTTTCCATGGAGATGAACAGACTGCGTGAACAGGTAGAGTTTGAACGCAAACGTCTTAAAGACGATGAAAGGCTGATAGACAGAAAGCAGAAGCTTATCGAACAGTCATATGCCCTGCTTGATGCGGATAAAAGAAAGATCATTGAAGACAGCAAAAGACTGGAACGTGAATGGAGCAACCTGCACAGGGCTACGGCGAACAGCAGGAAAAAAGAAGTATATGCGACAGGACTATTTTTCAGAGGAGTAAATAATCAGGTAGCGCTGAAAAAGCGTTATAAAGATCTGATGAAAATATATCATCCCGATAACAGCAGCGGTGATTCCGAGATACTCATCAAGATAAACGAGGAGTATGAGGAGCTTAAATCCCGTCTGGATATTGCGGGTGCAGTGTAAGGGCTGCTTATTAAGATAATCAAGAGGCTTGGTAAATGAAAGAAAAATCTGACGATATCTCCGTTAAGGATCTGATCGCTTTAGCGATCATAATTGCAGCGGAGATATTTTTCTTTAAAAAGATAATCTTCTCGGAATTGATGCTGGGGGATCTCGGAGACGGCAGATTTGTACCGCTGATCACAGATCACTGGTGGAAGTTTTTAAGGGGAAAGGAAAGTTTCGGACAGATACCCATCTTCTATCCTTATGAGCATGCACTCGGATATTCCGATTTTCATTTCGGATACGGACTTATCTATTCGCTGCTGAGACTGTTTGGTATGGAAATGTATGCAGCTTTCAAATGGTGCATCATACTGATCCATGCCGCAGGAAGCATCGTCATGTATTATCTTTTGAGAGACAGGTTCAATTGTAACGGGGTATGGGCGCTGACGGGCTGCATTGCATTTGCGTACTGTCCGGCTCTTACCGGCATTTCAAACCACCCGCAGCTCTTTGCTGTTTCCATGCTGCCGGAACTCCTACTGTTCTTTACGGGATTTATAAAAGGTTTTGAAAACAGAAAGAAAAGGAATATTTACGCATATCTGACGGTAATCTGGTTTGTATTGCTTACCTATACTTCCTGGTATATGGCATGTTTCACCGGTATTTTTTCGCTGTTTTTTATCATTGTATGGCTGATACTTCTGGGAAGAAGGGAGCATAAGACCTGGAAGATGCTTAAGGGCTGGTTTAAGACTATGGGCCGGGATATCATCGGCTGGCTGCTTGCACTGGTCGTTCTGTTTATTCCTTTTCTGAGTGTATATATACCTGTAATGAAGGAGGGCGGCTTCTACGGTTTCGATCCGACCTATCTTCCGAAACCCATACATCTTCTGAATGTGGGAAGAAATAATCTGCTTACGGGCTGGCTGGTCGAACTTTTGAAAGCAGATGAAAATGTGGTATCGAATGAATTTACCGAAGGCTTCTCGCTTATGGTGATCATCTGCTTCATCATATCGGCGGTGATGATCTTCAGGAAAAAGAAGAGAAAACATGATATCAGCGACTGTATAGAAAAGAGTGTGATCATAACTGTGCTTGTATGCATACTGTTCATACTTAAGTGGAATGATAAGGGGGATTCCCTCTGGTCAATGATCTATGAGCTGCTCCTGCCTGCCAGGGCGATACATGCGGTCGTGAGATTCCTCTTGTGGCTTACTTTCCCGGTTTCGATAGTGATCGCGGTAACACTGGGGAAAGCAGGTATATTCAGGAAAGAAAAGCTTGGCATATTGGCAGCAGGGCTTGTGCTTGTGCTGGTATTCCTCTTCCAGATAGACAAGGGAGGCCTGATAGCAGCATATGACAGAAGTGACAGAGTGGCATTTATGGATGCCGTAGCGGCGCCGCCTGAAGATATGACAGCGTTCTTTATAACGGACTCTTCCATGGCGGGAAAGCCTGAGTTTGTCTACCAGCTGGATGCCTATGAGGTGGCTTCGAAATATGATTTAAAGACTCTGAACGGCTATTCGGGACATTTCCCGGGTGGCTGGGGAATATGGAGCGTATGCAGTGAGGATTATATGCAGTATGCGGCTGCCTGGATAGCGGAATACGGGCTTGACGGCATATATATGTATGATGAGGCAGGGAATACCTGGTATCCCTTTGCGGTAAATTGAAGATAAGAAGGAGTGAATGCTATGAGTGAAGATCTGTTATTGTCCGTGATAATACCCTGTTACAATGAATTCAAGACTTTGGAGAAGGTTGTGGACAGTGTGAGAAACTGCGGTATCAGAACGGAAATAATAGTCGTGGATGACTGTTCTACCGACGGCAGCAGGGAACTGCTGAAGGAAAAGCTCTATTCCAAGGTTGATACCATATTGTTTCACAAGGTCAATCAGGGGAAGGGAGCGGCACTGAGGCACGGCTTCAAGGCGGCTAAAGGGGATCTGGTCATAGTGCAGGATGCGGATCTTGAGTATGATCCGGCGGAATTCAATAAGCTTATACGCCCCTTTATAGATGATGATGCGGATGTGGTATACGGTTCACGCTATTTAAGAGGCGCAAATCACCGGGTGGACGGGTTCTGGCATGAGTTCGGAAATAAGATGCTGACGCTTGTGTCTAATATCTTCTCGGATCTGTCGCTTACCGATATGGAGACCTGTTATAAGATGTTCAGGAGAGAGGTCATACAGTCCATAAAGCTGGAAGAGGACCGTTTCGGCTTTGAGCCTGAGGTGACAGCTAAGATAGCAAAGAGAAAACTTAATATCTGCGAGGTGCCGATCACCTACCGTCCCCGCAGCTTTAATGAAGGCAAAAAGATAGGGCTTAAGGATGCTTTCAGGGCTTTCTACTGTATCGTAAAATATAATCTGTCATAAGAGGTTACTATTCACAGTATATGTATGTTGTCGTGCCGGAGTACACTTAAAAACAGAGTAGTAACATCGTAGTGACTTTGCGATTGCCATAGTATATTAGAATTTTTCACAAAAAAATGTAGATATCAATATAAAAAAATAGTATAATTGCATAATACATAAGATTTGTGATTGTGATCAAAAAGAAACTTACTGTATCCGGTAGATAAGGAGGGATGGTTGTGAAACAGACTTATGCTAAGAGCGACAGGGGAGATTTACAGGAGGCATTGAGGGGAATAGGAAAACCCGATGCCATTATCATGATTTCAAACGGCAAACAGTTTGAGCAGCACGTGAGAGAGCTTAATGAAGCTCTGCCGGATGTGCCCAGTATTGCAGGCACGGGGCATTTTTACGGAAGTACAGTTAAGGAAGGCGGAGTGGGACTTATCGCACTTTCCGGTGTAAACGCGGTGGCAGGCGTGATGAATTATGCCACCACAATGCCGGTTCATGATGTCGGCGCTTTACAGAAAAACGTATCTTCAATATCGGCTTCATCCAAGGACACGATCTGCATCGATATCTGCACCGGCAATGATGCATGTGTTCTGACATCCATGGACAGCGTACTGGGAAAGAACCATATATCTCTCATA
>JAEEIK010000128.1 GCA_016281335.1 Lachnospiraceae bacterium
GGGAAATGACCGACGTTACATTGGCACATGTTGCCACTATATTGGACAAAAAAGATCATTCCACAATTATCCACGGCTGCAACAAGATAGATGAGGAAATCAAGATAAATACCCAGTTGAAGGAAAGCATTGAGGCAATTAAGACCCGCATATACTCACAGTAACCCCAAAGCTTCATATATAGTATAAACAAGTTATTATTTTAATTTTTTCAAAAGTTTAGTATAATAGGAAGGGTTATGAACATTTAAACGCGCCCTACTAATGATATTATGATATAATAATATATAATACGCGCACAGGAGGAAGCAATGAAGATAGTATGTTCTAAACAAAATCTGCTTAACGGACTTAATATAGTTTCAAAGGCTATCCCTACCAATACTACAATGTCCATACTTGAATGCATACTCATTCAGGCAGGTAACGGAAAGATTAAGCTTACCGCTAACGATATGGATCTTGGTATAGAGACGGTTACGGAAGGTAAGATAGAAATAGCCGGTACCATAGCTATAGAAGCCAGGATGCTGATTGATTCAGTTCGTAAGATGCCGGATGATGCAGATATATGTATAGAATCCGATAAGAACTATAATGTAAGTATTTCCTGCGGAAAGATAATACTTAATATAAACGGCAAGTCAGGAGATGACTTTACTTATCTTCCAAATATAGATAAAGCTGATCCTATCAGCATATCTACCATGACATTTAAAGATGTCATCAGACAGACTATCTTCTCTATAGGAAACAGTGATATAAATAAGATAATGTCAGGTGTTGATGTTATCATAAAGAATGACCAGATGCGTATTACCACACTTGACGGTCATCGTATTTCCATAAGAAAAGTACAGCTTAAAAATATATATTCGGAGCAGGAGATAATAATACCCGGAAAGACTCTGAATGAAATAAGCAAGATAATACCTGCGGATTCTGAAAAAGAGATAATGATGTATATGTCCGATGCGCATGTATTATTTGAGTTTGATGATACCATAGTTGTATCAAGACTTATAGAAGGCAATTATATAAATGTTGATAAGATGATGTCTTCGGCTTATGAGACAAAGATCACCATTAATAAGAAGAGTCTTTACAACTGTATAGACCGTTCAATGCTTTTCTCAAAAGAGGGAAACAAGAAGCCTATAGTCATTGAAGTAAGAGATGATGTTCTTGAGCTTAAAGTTAATTCACCTCTCGGAAGTCTTGATGAAGAGATAGATATTGTTAAGCAGGGCAAGGATATAACCATAGGTTTTAATCCCAAGTTCATACTTGATGCACTTAGGGTAATAGATGAAGATGAAGTTGATATGTACATGGTCAATCCCCGTTCTCCTCTTTATATCAAAGATGAGAATGAGAAATATGTATATATGATACTGCCGATCAACTTAAGCTAAGATGAACATAAGCATTAAAGACGAATATATAAAACTCTCGCAGGCAATGAAACTTGCGTCTCTTGTATCAGAAGGATCTGAGGCAAAGTATGTAATACAGAACGGAGAAGTAAAAGTAAACGGCTCCGTTTGTGATCAGCGCGGGAAAAAATTATATAAAGGTGACAGTTTCGAATATAACGGCAAGACGGTTACGATAGAATGATAATAAAATCATTAGAACTGAATAACTACCGGAATTATAAAGAATTAAACATAAATTTTGATAAGGGTGTAAATATTCTTTACGGGGAGAATGCCCAGGGAAAGACTAATATACTTGAAGCAATATTTATGTCTGCTACCACCAAGTCACATAAAGGAAGCAAAGATAAAGAGATAGTCAATTTCAACAGTGATGAAGCTCACATAAAGACCATACTTGATAAAGACGGCCTGGAACGCAGAGTTGACATGCACTTGAGAAAAGGAAGAGCAAAGGGCATTGCTGTAGATAAGGTAAGACTTAAAAAAGCTACCGAGCTCTTGGGAATACTTAATATAGTTTTCTTCTCTCCGGAAGATCTTAATATAATAAAAAATTCACCGGCTCACAGACGTCACTTTGTAGATATGGAACTGTGTCAGCTGGATCATATATATCTTTATGATCTGAATAATTATAATAAGATAATCAGCCAGAGAAACAAACTTTTGAAAGATGCGGGTTTCAATCCCGAATACCGGGATATGCTTAAAATATGGGATTCGCAGCTGGTTTCCTACGGAAAGAAGATAATAGAAAGAAGAAAACTTTTTGTTGATGAACTCAATAAGATAATTGAGACCATACATAAAAAATTATCCGGTGATAAAGAAGTATTAAGGATAGAATACGAGCCTCACTGTATGGCTGATCAGTATGAAGAAGTCCTTAAGAAGAATATTGAAAAAGATATAAAGCTGAAAATGACCAGCGCCGGTCCTCACAGAGATGATTTTATCTTTTATTCAAATGATATAGATGTGAGGGTATACGGATCCCAGGGACAGCAGCGTACAGCGGCATTATCGCTTAAGCTTTCAGAAATAGAACTGGTAAAACAGCTTACAAAAGATAATCCGGTATTACTTCTTGATGATGTTTTGTCGGAGCTTGATTCAAACAGGCAGACTTATCTTCTCAATAATATAGGAGATATACAGACGATCATCACCTGTACCGGACTTGATGATTTTGTAAATAACAGATTTGCATATGATAAGGTGTTCCGCGTAGTAGAAGGAACTGTATTCAGTGAGAATTAGAGGTATAAAAATGTCAGACGAAATCAATCAGCAGGAAATCGACGAAGAAGGAAGAAAGGTTCTTGAAAACCTTCAGGAGATAGAGTCCGAGCATGTGGACGGAGAATACGGCGCAGACCAGATCCAGATATTGGAAGGTCTTGAAGCTGTGCGTAAACGTCCCGGTATGTATATAGGAACTACTTCCTTAAGAGGACTTCACCATCTTGTTTATGAGATAGTTGATAACTCGGTGGATGAAGCTCTTGCAGGATACTGTAATAAGATAGAAGTACATATAAATCCCGGAAACTCAATAACCGTAGTGGATAACGGACGCGGTATTCCCGTGGGCATCAATTCAAAAGCAGGACTTCCCGCTGTTGAAGTGGTATTTACCATACTTCATGCCGGCGGTAAATTCGGCGGTGGCGGATACAAAGTATCCGGTGGTCTGCATGGTGTAGGTGCATCAGTCGTAAATGCGCTTTCCACCTGGCTTGAAGTTGATATATATCATGAAGGAAAAATATACAATCAGCGTTATGAACGCGGTAAGGTATGCTATGCCTTAAAAGTGATAGGTGACTGTCCCGAAGGAAAGACAGGAACAAGAGTAACTTTCCAGCCCGATCCTGAAATTTTTGATGATACACATTATGATTTTGATACTTTAAAAAATCGTCTGCGAGAGATGGCTTTCCTTACCAAAGGCCTGAAAATAGAGCTTTTCGACGATCGTGAGGAAGGTATTACTTCAAAGCAGAGTCTCACCTTCCATTATGAAGGCGGTATCAAGGAATTTGTTGCATACCTTAATGATAACAAAACTCCGCTTTATGATAAGATACTTTACTTTGAAGGAAAGCGCGACAATGTTTATGTTGAAGTTGCTTTTCAGCATAACGACGGATTTAACGAAATGCTTTACGGTTTCGTTAATAACATCAATACACCTGAAGGCGGTACTCATGTTGAAGGTTTCAAACGTTCAATCACCAAGACTTTCAACGATTACGGCCGTTCCAATAAATTATTGAAAGATAATGAGCCGAACCTTTCCGGTGATGATATACGAGAAGGACTTACTGCAATCATTTCCGTTAAGATAGAGGATCCCCAGTTTGAAGGGCAGACCAAGCAGAAGCTCGGAAACGCAGTAGCCAACGGTGCTGTAGCGGGTATAGTAGGTGAGCAGCTTACTTATTTCCTTGAACAGAATCCTCAGATCGCTAAATCGATAGTTGAAAAATCAGTGCTTGCACAGCGTGCAAGAGAAGCTGCAAGAAAAGCAAGGGATCTGACAAGAAGGAAGACTGCGCTTGAAGGAAGTTCGCTTCCCGGTAAACTTGCAGACTGTTCGGATAAGAATCCCGAAAACTGCGAGATATATATAGTTGAGGGTGATTCCGCAGGCGGCAGCGCAAAATCTGCAAGAAGCCGTGCGACCCAGGCTATACTTCCTCTTCGCGGTAAGATACTTAACGTTGAGAAAGCAAGACTCGATAAGATATATGCAAATGCAGAGATCAAGGCAATGATCACCGCTTTCGGTACAGGCATACATGAAGACTTTGATATCAGCAAACTTCGTTATCATAAGATAATCATCATGACCGATGCCGACGTGGACGGCGCGCATATTGCAACGCTTATGCTGACCTTCCTTTACAGATTTATGCCAGAACTTATCAGACAGGGATATGTATATCTGGCACAGCCTCCTCTGTATAAGCTGGAGAAGAACAAAAAGATCTGGTATGCATATTCGGATGATGAACTGAACAAGATACTTACAGAAGTAGGAAGAGATCAGAATAATAAGATACAGCGATACAAGGGACTTGGAGAGATGGATGCAGAGCAGCTCTGGGAAACTACGATGGATCCCGAGAGACGTATACTGCTTCGCGTAAATATGAATGAAGATGCAGAGAGCGAGCTTGATATGACTTTCACTACTCTGATGGGTGATAAGGTTGAACCCCGTCGTGAGTTTATAGAAGCAAATGCCAAGTTTGTTCAGAATCTGGATATTTAAAAATGTCAGTTAAAGACGAAGTAAAATTATGTCCTAAGTGCGGAGCCAAACATTCGGAAAATGAATTAAAATGTCCGTATTGCGGATACTATAATGACAGTTTATCCTTAAAGAGAGAAGAAGAGAAACTGGAAAACCTTCATGAAGAACACCTTAAGACCATGAAGGAAATGCCTGCAGAAATGGTAACAAAAAGCAGACGCAGGATGTTTACTCTTCTTGCTCTTTTTGTTATTGCGGCTGTTATCATCATAGCTGTCATAATGATCGTATCAGATATGATCGATAAAAAAGACTACAATGATATGCAGGCATATATGGCAGAACTTGAAGAACTCTACAGTAACGGAAAATATGATGAGCTCTTTGATGCGTATTATAATAACTCGCGATTTCACGGAAGCAGTTTCGGAAAATATGAAAATACCGCAGATGTGGCCAATGCAAGATATTATGCGGTAAAGAGCCTTAAGGACTGTTATGATAAAAACGGAAATGCTGATGAGCTGGCAGAAGCATTGAGAAAAACTTTCCGCTGTCTTAAACTGGCGCAGAGACTGCGTGATAAAGGATTCATCTACGGTGAAAAAGAAGCGGTGGAAAGCATAGAAGCAGAGATGCTTGATGCGATCAGGGATACGTATGCTTTAACTGATGAAGATATAGAAGAAGGCATTAATGCATACGACGGTTATGACAGCGATTATTCTGAAATGGCGGAGCGTATACTGAATGGAATGTAAAAACTGCGGGGCCAGCTATAAATTAACCAAATTGCGCTGTCCCTATTGTGAATCGGAAAATTTCATAGGTAAGATGCTGCTCTTAAAACGCACTGATACAATCAGGCAATATGAGCGTGAGCAGAAAGAAGCTAAAGTACGTTATATTCCTTATGTAGCGAGCAAGCTTGTAAATACAATGCTACTGTTTTCACTGCTAATGATAGTGATCCTTGGGGTTTTATTTACCGGCTTTAACGGAGAAAATTCTTATGCCAGTAAACTTTACAGGGAAGGAAGATATATGGAACTTCACGATTACATGTCCTCTTTCGATATGTTTCAGGATCTTCCTAAATATATGAGCCAGGCGGCTTTGCTGACATATGATTATAATGAGTTTCTTTCTCACAGAATGGCATATGTGGATGATGATCCTAATGAATGGGATCCAACATACATCTCTCTGGCGATGAGAGAGGCAATGGATATATATATCCTGGAAGTCGGAGTATACAGCGGTGAATTCAGACAGAATGAAGAAATGTATAAAGAATACCGTGAACGCATAATGGCATTTTGGAGAGGGACCATGCTCTGTGATGATGAAGATATTGCATTCCTGACCGAGCCGGAAAACTTCTGGCATCAGACTTATATAACTGAGATGGCTGAAAAACTTAAGGAAAGGAGAATCGAAAAAGATGGAAAATAAAAATATTTATCGTTCTCCTAAACCCCTTGGTTTTATCCTGAGAATGTTATTACTGGCATTCAATATGTTTCTGGTAATAGCAGGCTGTTTCAGCGCTGCAAAGAATATGGGTCTGATAAAATTCAGGAAGTTCAGTTCGGCAGAAGACAGGACTTTTTATGATTCATATTATTACAAAGGACAGTACGGATCATTAAGAGATCTCTTTTATCTGCATGATTTACCGGATAATGAAGTATACGGAAAATTTTGGGAGATCATAAGGGCAGCAGAACATAAAAATGCTTATGATGATTTCAGCAAGGCAAAAGAACTTGGGTATTATGACGGCGATAAGGCAGAAGAAGAACTGTCCATGCTTAAAGAAATGGCAGCTAATCCGAAATACCCGGAAAATAAGGAAAAAATCAATAAACTTGTTTCTGAAGTACAATGATGCTATGATTTAATCGTTTGGCAGACGGATAATAAACGGAGGCAAAGATATCATGAAAAAGTTAATGATCATTATTCTTATAGTAGCGGCTGTATTTGTTTTCGTAACAGCCTGCGGTAAAAACGTAGTCGGAGTCACTCTTGATACGGACAGAGCAGAAGAAGAAAAGAAAGCGGAAGAAAAAGAAGAAGAGCCCGTATCGGAACCGGAAGAAGCGGTAAAACCTGAAGAAAACGAAGAACCGGCAGAACCTGATACAAAACCCCAGACTGCTTCGGGAGATGTGATCGTAGAGATCAGCTGGGATGAAACAGACGTTACGTTTTTTGAAGATTCATTACTCATGAATTATTCACTGGAAGATGTATGTCAGCCCTGTGTATATATAGAAGGAGAAAGCGTGCAGCGTCAGGTATTTATCGAAGATAAGCTGCATACAGAAAAACTGACCATCACGGATCCGAATGAATTTGTAAATATAACGGTACAGCCCTGCCAGCCTTCCAATTACTGTCCTCTGGATACTGCAAGCGCTACCATAACTTATGCAGACGGTACGGTAAAGAATCTTGCCGCAGATGAAATGAAGGTCCGCGGACAGACAGGAATATGGTATCTGGACGTATATACACAAAATTAAGCGGAGATAAAAAATGAATGTATGGACCTATTGGAAATGTCCGTCCTGCGGGGCGATTATAAGGGGAGATAACAGAGACTGTCCCAACTGCGCCACACCGGTGCCTGCAGGAACAAAATATCTGATGCCTGACAATCCCGAAGTAGCGAGAGCCATAGAGAACGGTACCGCATATATCACTTCCCACGACATGGTGGAGGAAGCGGTAACACAGGTATCCGAAGAGAAAAAGAGTGACAAGGCTAACTGGGTCTGCGATTACTGCGGATATCAAAACCGTTTTGAAAGTACGGTATGTGAGGGCTGCGGCGCTCCGAAGGAAGAATCGAAGAAGGACTATTTCACACCTGTTCCGGAAACGCCTAAACCTCAGCCTTATATTCCGACAAGAAGACCATCCGGAAGATTTAAAAAACTGATACCTGTCATTGCGGTGATACTCTTCCTGATATGGCTGTTTACACCGGTCACCAGAAAGACCGTGATATCCGGCTTTGAATGGATGAGGAGCATAGCGGTAGATGAATACCAGCTCTGTCATGAAGATGACTGGAGCCTGCCGGCAGGAGCCACGCAGACTTCTACCAAACAGGAGATACATCATTACGATCATGTCATAGATCATTATGAGACCAAGACCAGACAGGTATCCGAACAGGTGCTGGACGGTTATGATACGGAATACAGAGATCTTGGTAACGGGCAGGCAGAAACTGTATCGGTGCCGAGATATCGTACGGAATACAGAACCGAAACCTATGAAGATCCGGTATATAAAGATGTCCCGGTATATCAGACCAAGTATTATTATGATATAGACAGATGGGTAACAGTTTCAAGTATAGATACAAGCGGTAAAGACCATGATCCCAAATGGGGTGAATCGGATCTTCCGGAATCGGTGGCATCACCGGTATACGGAGACCGTAAGCTGGGACAGCGAAGCGAAAGATACTATATACATTTCAAAGATAAAAAAGGAAACGAGCAGACAGAAGAATACAATTTCAGTGAATGGTCGGAATATAAACTTGGTGATGCGATAACTTATAAATCCTTCAGATTCTCAAACAAACCGTTATAAACGTATCAATCAAAAAGGCCATGGGAACTTTTCCTATGGCTTTTTAATCTAATACACTCATAAGCATGCGAGCTTTTTCGAGTCGTTTTTCCGGAGACTTTACTTTGAATTTTTCCCTTCCGGATATGTGATCCGTATAATAACGAAGTCCCAGTTCAAAGCAGATCTTGTTGATCACATCGGGAAGCTTTATCATGTCCTGATTACTGATCAGACCGAAAGATCTGGAAAAATAACCTTCGATCAGATACTTGGATGCTTCGTGATCCATGCGTCCGTTTACCAGACAGCAGGAACGTATGCAGTCGGCAAGGTCTTCGAGCAGAGAACCCTGCATGATGGTATCGAGATCGATGAAGGTTAAGACCTGTCCGCCTTTGAACAGCATATTTCCGAGCTTGGCATCGCCGTGAACTACAGCGGTCCTGTCAAGTTCTATTGCCAGCAGCTTATCAACCCAGGCATTGATCTTATCTTCAACATAGCTGTCTCTCAGCGTATCATCAAAATCATTTCCTACAAGAATGCTTATGTATTCTTTATAATAATATTTAAGATCATGAAGCATCGGATAGACCGCCCAGGGTTTGTCGGTAAAGGTCTGAAGCACGGAGTGCAGTCTGGCCAGTCCCTGACCTGTAGCGTACAAAAGGTTCTGTGAAAGAGGCGGTTCCAGTATATCACCACAGATATAGGGATAAGTTCTCCAGTGATCGCCGTTGGCATCGGTGGAAATATACTTGCCGTCGCTTCCCTTGATCCATTCGGGATGAGGATAATTCGCTTTTTCGCAGGCTTCCGCATACAAAGAATAGTTGTGCTCAAGGATATCAATATCCATGGCACTGCGTATCCTTTGCGACACGTACCAGTCACTCATGGTCTCAACCAGGTAACTGTCGTTGATATGTCCCTCGCCCAGAGGTTTTACGGATAAAGCTTTACTCATGAAGAGTGTACTCCTTATCTTCATCGATTATCTCTATCATACACGCTGCAGCCTTCGGGTCAAACTGTGTTCCGCTGTTTTTCTCAAGTTCACTTCTTACTTTTTCCTGGTTAAGATATTTTCTGTAACTCCTGTTGGAAGTCATAGCATCATAACTGTCTGCAACGGCTATTATCCTGGCAGAAAGGGGAATGTCCTCACCGCTCTTCTGATCCGGATATCCTTTACCATCGTATCTTTCATGATGCCATCTGGCACCGGTACCAAGGTCGGGACGGCTCTTTATCTCATCCAGTATATCAAAACCTACGCCGGGATGTATCTTTATCTTAGAATATTCTTCATCGGTAAGAGGTCCCGGGCTGTTGATGATCTCATTGGGCACAGCTATCTTGCCTATATCATGAAGCAAGCCATAATAGTATACATTCTCACAGTCGGTTTCGGAAAGCCCCATTTTTTCGGCGATCATTTTAGAATATTTTGCCACGCGCACCGAATGACCTCTGGTATAGGAATCCTTGGCATCTATGGTATGCGCAAGGGCTTCCATGACTTCGACGGAAAGAGTCTTGATCTCTTTGTTGGCTTTTTCTGCCTCGTTCATAAAGATGATATTTTTGGTGATAACATGAAAAGATATCATCAGAATAAGGAGGATCACGGTGATGGAACTGTATGAAAGAACAGTTAAGCAATTGCTGTTGAAATACAGATAAGCCTTTACGGATTTCATATCTCCCATAACAGGAATGTTTTTGTCAGTCAGAGCCTTCATTACATTAACATACAGATCAGCTACGGCATCCGGTTCGCTTATTACGATTGCAAGTATGGCGAATACCAAAGCACTGAACAGATAAGCGACTACGGGCAGCAGGACAAAAAGCAGGATATTTGTTTTCAGTTTTTCTCCGGCAATAACACACATAGGCTTTATGGTCAGGAAATAAAACATGATCATTAAAGCAATATTGATAATAACCAGGATCCAGACGGCTGATGATAATGCAAATAATGTGATATTAGGTAAGAGCAATATATTGCAGACATAAATGAACACAGCTATGGGAGGACTCACTGCTTTTACTATCTTAAGGTAAAGAAACAGAGTTACAGTCTGAAAGATCAACTGAACGCCGAAAAGCAGAGTGATAGTAAGCAAAATATCCCCCAGATCATCTTCCAGGGAAAAGACATATGAAATAAATCCACTTGCTAAAGAAGTAAGAGCAAAACTGCAAAGAGGAGAAACAAGCACAAGTAAAAAACCTTTCAAAACCGAAAGCTTTTTAAAGAAAAGCTTCTTAGTTACGAAAATAAAGTAAATAAGAGAAATAACACATAATATCTCATAATTAAAGAAAGTGCTATCATACTCCATTGATATTTCTCCTCGTACGGAACAAATGTCCCAAACCGCCTGATTCTACCATAATAACATAAAATGCCGAAAAATGCGATAATTGTCATGAAGAGATGGGGAGTAAGTGTCAGTTGGTGATTTTGCTACATATAATTTGACAGAAAGAGCGAAAAATTATATAATATGCCCAAATCGGTGTTTATGGAGTTTAAGTAATGGATGTGTCAATCATCTGAAGTATAGGCTTGCGGAGAAGGGGACCGGACTGTCCCCTTTTTTCCGTGTTTCCGGAGGAAAAAAATGTTACTTAGAGGCTACGGATTAACTCATCAGGGAAATGTAAGGCAGAATAACGAAGACAACTTCTATCTGTTCGGAAAATATAAAAAAGATGTAAATATGCTGACGCTGGAAGAAGAAGGAGAAATGCCCGATCAGCTTGCGCTGGCCGGAGTATTTGACGGAATGGGCGGAGAAGAAGCCGGTGAGATAGCTTCCCTCATTGCAGCTGAAGGTGTAAGCCCGAGCGGTATAGAGACAGCTGAGAATTCAGCCAAAGAACAGATAATCAGGATCAATGATAAAGTCTGCGAAGAAATAAGAAGAAGACAGGCAAGAGTCGGGACTACGGCTGTCCTGTTGTATTTTGATAAAGGTGAAACAGTAAGTGTCAATATAGGAGACAGCAGGGCTTATTGTTTACGCGGCGGAAAACTTATACAGCTTTCCAAGGATCATTCCGAAGGACAGTCCATGGTTGATATGGGTGTCTTCACTGAGGAAGAAGCAAAGAAGAATAAGGCCTGGCATAAGCTGACTCAGCATATCGGTATTTTTCCGGAGGAATTTATAATAGAACCTTACAGTTCCGGAAGAATGAAAACGGAAGACGGCGATATCTATCTGCTCTGCAGTGACGGACTGACAGATATGCTGTCAAATGAAGAGATAGCATCAATAATGATGCAGAACTCGGGAACCGGTCTTTCAGCTATGGCCCATGCTCTGAGAGATGCCGCATTACAGGCAGGCGGTAAGGATAATGTTACCGTAGTACTGGTCAGGGCAAGTAACAACGCAGAAAATAACAGTAACGGAAATAAAGGAAAAGATATATTAAAACACACGATCATCGGTGTTCCGGTCGTAGCAATGCTGCTGCTGGGAGTAGTTCTGGGAGTAAAGGCTATAAAGTCAGAGGATGATGAAGCGAAAGAATCAAAAGTAAAAACAGAAAAAGAAGTCGTTTCCGATAACATAATAATGAATATATTAAAAAAGGAATTGCAGTAGGGAAGGGTAATGGAACACGGTCTGGAATACTATAAAGCGCTTGAACCGTTTTGGGGTTTTTGGCGGATAAAAGATCTGATAGGCGAGGGCGCATACGGAAAAGTATTTGAAGTAGAGAGGCAGGATTTCGATAAGGTATATCGTTCTGCCATGAAAGCTATTACCATCCCTCTGTCTGAAAGTGAGTGGAAAAGCATTTTATCCGAAGGGATGGACGAGATCACCGCTACCAGTTACTATAAAGGATTTGTAAAAGAACTGATAGAAGAGATCTCTCTTATGAATACCCTGCGGGGACACAGTAATATCGTAAGTTATGAGGATCATGCCGTTATCGAAAGAGAAGACGGACACACCTGGGATGTGCTGATGCGAATGGAATTGCTGACTCCCCTGGTAGATACACTGACAGCCGGCGGTTCCATGGAAAGAAAAGAAGCGATCAAAATGGGTATCGATCTGTGTACGGCGCTGGAGGTATGTGCGCAGAAGAATATCATACACAGAGATATAAAACCGGAAAACATATTTATCTCCCCGCTTGGCTATTATAAACTCGGAGATTTCGGAATAGCCAGAAAGCTGGAACAGACCATAGGAGGTCTCTCAAAGAAAGGCACGTATTCTTATATGGCGCCGGAAATATACAAGGGTGAGCCTTACGGAGCCGGAGTGGATATATACTCTTTAGGAATGGTATTGTACAGAATGCTGAATAAGAACAGAGGAGTATTCCTGCCGCAGTATCCTAATCCGATAGGGTATAACGATAAAGAAGAGGCTATAAGAAAGAGGATGACGGGAGAAACCATACCGCTTCCTTTAGATGCTCAGGATGAACTGGGCAGGATAGTATGTAAAGCCTGTTCTTATGTACCCGGAGAAAGATTTAAAAATCCCACGGAATTTAAAAAAGCGCTGCAGTCCGTACTGGAAGGAAAAATTCAGGTCAGTGAAGAAATAAAAAAACCTCCCGTGAAAGAGGAAGTAATAAAAGAAGAAAAACCGGAGATTAAAACAGAGATCAAACAAGAGATCAAAGCGGAGAGTAAAATCGAAAGCAAGCCGGAAAACAAAGCAAAGACTGTAAGTAAACCGCAGAAATATGACTGGACCAAAGATCTTAAAGTAAAAGACAGCATAAATGATCTGAGAAAAAAGATAATGGAATTAAAAAAGAAACGGTCAAATCCGTTTGCCAATAAGTCTTCCATTGAAAGAGAAATACTCGGAAGCTGGGAAGTTGTTGTGAGTAACCTGAAAACAGCGATAAAAAACAGTGATGATGTTGCATGGGAGATATATCTGATATATCCGACTGATTATACACAGGAAAGAATAACGGAATTAAATCCGAGAGTAGGAAAAAAGTTTTTATAACATGGAGGTAGAATATGCAGAATAACAGAGATGATCAGTATGATGTTACTATCGGTTTCATGAATATGGGCAGATCGCAGAATCCGCAGATGCCTGCCGGTCAGCCGGCAATGCCTCCGGTAAACAATATTCCGCCTGCAACGGCAGTACCTCCGGTACCTGCAACGACTCCTGCAGCTGCTGTTAATCCGGTTCCCGTTGTTAATCCGACTCCAGTTGTCAATCCGACACCGGCTGCCAATCCGATTCCGGTTCCTAATCCGGCGCCGGCGGCAAGCCCGGTAAATATGTACAGAGGTCCTGTAGTGCAGGGTGATGACAGCGAGAAGACGATCGGCATGTTTTCTTATATGAAGCCTCCTGTAAATAAACCGGCACAGCCGGCTGCTGTTCCTCCGATGAATAACATACCGCCGACAGCGGCAGTGCCCCCGGTAAACAGTATACCGCAGCCACCCGTACCTCCCGTAAATAACATACCGCAGCCATCTGCGCCTGTGAATAACGGAGCTAAATCTCAGGATGATATGTTTGAAAAAACAGTAGGAATGTTTTCAGGTATACCGCCCATTCCTCCTGCAGCAAGGCCTGCAGCGGCAGTGCCTCCCGTGCAGCCCGTAAGACCGACACCGCCTGTTACTCCGGTACAGACGCCGCCTGTTCAGCCGGTTACGCAGGATGCAAAGAAAGATACAGGAAAAGTGAGTATCGGCGGTATAATCCTTCTGTTGCTAGGCCTGGTATATATAGGCTTTAATATCGGAGTATTAATTCACGGCTTTACGTTTGCGATCATATTTATGATAGTAGGTATCGCATTGGTAGTAGCAGGTGTAAAGAAAATAAAGGACAGTAACTGATCATGGAATACGGCATAGATTATTACAAGTCTCTGGAACCTTTCTGGGGTGAGTGGAGAATAAGCAGAACCCTGGGAGAGGGCGCATACGGAAAAGTATATGAGGTGGAACGTATCGATTTCGGAAAACGGTACGTATCTGCCTTAAAAGCCATTACTATTCCGCAGTCGGAAAGCGAATGGAAATCCGTCTGCTCCGAGGGAATGGATGAGAAATCCGCTACAGCGTATTTTATGGATGTTATCTCAGGCATAGTAGACGAGACTGCTTTAATGAATCAGCTAAAAGGACACGGAAATATCGTGTCTTATGAAGATCATAAAGTCGTCGAGCATGAAGATAAGCATGGCTGGGATATATTTATCCGTATGGAATTGCTGACGCCTTTTCTGGATAAGTATGATACTAATGATTCGGTGCCTGTTGAAGAAGTAGTCAAACTGGGGATCGATATTTGTAAAGCCCTTGAATTTTGTCACGGCAGAAATATCCTTCACAGAGATATCAAGCCGGAGAATATTTTTGTCACTGATTACGGAGCATATAAGCTCGGAGATTTCGGTATAGCCAGAACCGTGGAAAAGACCATGGGTTCCATGTCCAAAAAGGGAACCTATAACTATATGGCTCCCGAAGTATATCTGGGAAAAGCCTATGACCGAACAGTAGATATATATTCATTGGGAATAGTTCTGTATCGCTTACTGAATCATAACAGACCGCCATTCTATCCCGCATATCCTGAGCAGATATTATATGAACATAAGGAGACCGCGCTGCAGAGAAGGATGAGAGGAGAGGAGCTCCCCGATCCCGATCAGGCAACGGAAATACTTGCAAAGATAATAAAGAAAGCCTGCGCCTACAAAGCGGAGGATCGTTATCAGAATGCAGAAGAATTCAGAATAGCGCTGGAAAAAATGGAAGCTCCCGAGGAGAAGAAGGAGGAAACGCAGACACCACCGGTTATTCAGACCAGTGAGACTAAAACGATCCCGCAGCCATCATCTGAAGAAGTCAAAAAGAAACCGGATAAATATTATAATGATCCGAAAAAGCAGCTGAAAAAACAGATCAGCACATACAGACAGATAAATCTGGGAATAATCTTTGCAGTATCGATAGGAATACTGTTGATATCAGAAGAAACAGGTATAAAAATCATGCTGATAGTTCCCTTTATCGTGGCGCTGGTTATTTTAATAACAGGATTCGCCAAAAGAAAACGCATTAACCATGAACTGGTGAAAGAAATGACGGCGCAACAACAGCTGCCGTTAAAATGGTATAAGTTTATTGCCAATGTTTATCCTTTTCTGTGCATTGTTGCAGGAGCATTCGGTGCGGCTAATACTATTGTAAGAGGCCGATTAGGAGACATATGGTCGTACATGATCATATGCCTTGCAGAGATAATCGTGGCTGTAATAGCACGCAAAAAGATCAAAAGCGGATCCGATAAGATGTATATTATGCTTTATGCAATGCTTGATCTGGCATCGATACAAGCAATATTCAGTGTTCCTGCCATGCCCGAAATGTATGAAATGATTTATTATATTCTGAATATGGACTTTACGTCTGTACTGATAATGGTATGGATAATAGTTATTATTTTAAGAATAGTGTTTATCAATCTGAACGTTAAGTATTTTGAAAAACGCAGATTTCAATTGATCAGAAAATAAAGGATTACTGGTACCGTTGTATGCTATTGAATGAACAATTGCCGGATGTATATGAAGTAAAAAGTGAGATAGGATCCGGAGGCGGAGGCACGGTCTTTTTGGCATGGCATAAGAATCTTAGAAAAGATGTCGTGATCAAGAAGATCCATGATTATATTTCCGATGAAGAGATACAGCGAGTCGAGGTAGATATACTTAAGAACCTGCATCATCCTTATCTGCCGCAGGTATTTGACTACTTTACCATAGACGGAGTAGGTTATACTGTAATGGATTTTGTTCAGGGTGAAAGCCTGAAACAGATGACAGATAAAGGAAAAGTATTTTCCGAAAAAGAAGTGCTTAAGATCGGTAACCAGCTTACCGAAGCTCTGGAATATCTGCACACGAGAATACCTCCGATCATTCACGGAGATATCAAGCCCGAAAATATAATATATACGCCGGAAGGAAATATCTGCCTGATAGATTTCAATATATCAGGCATATCAAAAGACGGAAAGGCAAGAACTTTCGGATGTACTCCGGGATACAGCGCTCCGGAGCAGGTCAGAGATGTCAGAAAAATGATGGAGCTGATAGAGAACGGCTCTATGACTGCACAGGTAGAGGGTGTTCCGATAGATAAAAGATCCGACGTGTACAGTGTCGGAGCAACACTGTATCGTATTTATACCGGCAGAAAATTTAATTCTGAAGATGTTAATGTTCTTAAAGGAGGAACCGGAGAAGGATTATTATACATATTTAATCATTCGCTGCAGGAAGATCCTGCTAAACGTTTTTCCGATGCAGCAGAAATGCACAGAGCCTTTCAGAATATTCATAAAAAAGACCGGAAATACCGGATGATGATATCAGGTCAGATTCTGACACAGCTGATACTGATGGTAATGTGTCTGGCAGGTGTATGGCTGATCATTAACGGAAGGATAGAACTCAGAAAAGAAAAACAGGAACAGTATGACGGATACATTAAAGAAATGTCAAAGATCAGCGAAACAAGTCTTACTGAAGATCCTGAATTTGATGAGTTGTTTGAAAAAGCCTCAGCCTTTTATCCCGATCGTCTGGAAGCATATTATCAAAAAGCAATATATCTGTATCAGCTCGGCAGGTATGAAAAAGACTGTATCTTTATAGAATCGGATATACTGACAAATGAGATATTAAGCGGACAGGACGATATGCCCGGTGTATATGCCATACTGGGAGAAGCATATTTTGCGCTTAAGGATTATGAAAGCGCTGCGGATAATTATGAAAAGGCCATCGATCTCAAAGCAGAGGATCCGGAACTGTATGTATCCTATGCCATAGCATTGGCAAGGAACGGAGAAACCGATATAGCCAAAGAAGTCATGGAGACCGCAAAAGAAAAGAAAGCAGGAAATGACAGGATACTGCTTATCATGGGAGAAATAGAAAGCCGCGAGAAAGATTATAAAATGGCTGAAAAGCATCTGCGTGAATGTATAGGCTATGCGGAAGATGATTATACAAAGTATAGGGCATATCTGGGATGTGCCTTAGCCATATCGGGACAGATACCGGATTTTGCTTATGATGATGAAGCAAAGAAACAGGAGGCTGAAGAACTATCCGATAAGGAGATAGAATTATTAAAGGATGCTCTGGTTTCACTTCCTTCCGAATATGAAAACCGGATATTGCATCAGCTGGGAACAGTATATCTGTATCAAAGAGACCAGCTGAAAGATTCCGATGCGTTGAAGCAGGCAATAGGAGTATATGAGCGTTTGTATGAGAACGGAGAAAGCGATGTATCGATCTGTGATACACTTGCCAATCTGTATTACGAAGCAGGCGAATATGATAAAGAAGAGGAAATGCTCAAAAAGCTGGAAGAGATAAAGCCTGATGATTATTCAGTTGTGATCAGATACGCGATGATAGAATGTGCAAGAGAAAATGACAAGGAAGAAAGCAAAAGAGACTATACACGTTTTCTTGAATATTATAACAAGGCAAATCTGCTGATAGATAAACAGGTAGATGAAGCTGTAAGAAATGATGATATGTATGTGAAAACTCTGAGATGGAGTTCTTTTTTGTGGCAACTGTGGTAGTAAGATAGAAGCTGTACCGGAAACGGAGATAAAGAAGAAAAAGAGTATACTGCCCTTTGTAATTATTGGTATGGTTTTGATACTTGCGATAATTGCTGTAGTCTTATTTGTAGTGAAGGGCAGTACGAAGGGTAAGTATGAGAAACAGCTGAAAGTGGCAGAAAGATATCTGGAAGAATTGGATTATGAAAGGGCTGTAGCTGCATATAAGAAGGCGATAGAGATAGATCCGAAGAAACCTGAAGCTGTAACAGGTATGACGGATGCATATGTTGCTTGGATCAAAGAAGAATTGGATGTGTTGAATATAGAAATAGCTGAAGGTCGCATAAGTGCTGCTTTGTCAGCTTTGGATGATGCTGAAAAATACGGAGCTGATGAAGAACTGATCGAAGAGCAGAAAGAAAGGATCGAGAGATTAAGACCGGAAGAGAAGAATACGGATAATGTTGAAGAAGCAGATGAATTGTCAGTAAAGACAAACGAATTAATAAATTATTATGAAGAATACAGGAATGAAAAAGATACTCTGACACAACAGGAGAAAGACGAAAAATATACTTATTATGCACAGGAATTTGAAAATTATATTGCATTATATATTGATACAAACGGAACAGGGGATTGTACATGCGGTATATTGGATGATAGTGGCTGGCACAGAAATGATAAGGATTATTTTGATATCGGAAATGCTTATGATTTAGCTATCAGTTTTCGATTAATGACAGATGATGAGGATAAAGCATGGAAACTAAGGAGTGAACAGGCACAGAACTCAGGATTAACTGTCTTATTGGAAGGTTTTACATGTGTTCTTGATAGTGATAATCCTATATATTATGACAATAGCGGACAGGTAATTACAATAGAACATGATGGGGGTGGCACCATGAATGCAACGAGTACATACGATAAGTTTGGACGTGTAATTGCTATTGATGAATACGATGAAGAAACTGATAAAACATGGCATATGGAATATGTATATGGTTCGAGAAACAGGATAATAAGAAGATATGATTATAATCATTGGACAGAAATACAATATGATGAAAATGGGAATATGATAAATTCTGCCATAGAAATTGTGGAATGAAAGGTATTATTTCGAATGATCGGAGAGATATCTGGAAGATATGAGACGGGGAAAAACAATGGTTTGTGATAAATGCGGAAACAAAATAGCAAAGGGAACAATGTTTTGCGGGAACTGCGGAAATAAGATCGAAGTAATGCCGGAAACGGAGATAAAGAAGAAAAAGAGCATTTTGCCGTTTATAGTAGTAGGTATTCTTCTGGTGATAGGCATAATCGCAATAGTGGTTATGACAGTTAAAAGCAATCCGGACAGAAAGTATGAAAAGCAATTGAAAATAGCGCAGAGATATGTAGATGAGCTGGATTATGAAAAAGCGATAGCAGCGTATAAGGCAGCAATCGAGATAGATCCGAAGCGACCGGAAGCATATCTGGAACTGGCAGAGGTATATGAAGAAAACGGTAATTATGATGAAGCTGTACGGATATTAAAAGAAGGATACGATAAAACCGGCGATGAAGAGATTAAGGATATGCTGGAACGCCTGGAAAAGAAGCTGCTGACATCGGATAATGATGTACAGAATGAAAACGAAGAAGCTGATAATAGCGTAGAAGCTGTTTCAAGAGAAGAACAGATAGAGAAATTCATTGAGAAATATGAACCTCTGATGGAGAAGATCGCTATAGAATATGAAGCGTTTGAGGGAGAAGGAAACGAGATCGGCTGGTATTGCGCTCCCCAGGATTATTACTCGAAATATCATTCGGATGAAATGCTAAAAGAGATATACAATCCTCTAATCACTGAATTAGAGGAATATAAAAAGGAAATAGCGGAACTGAATTTTGAAGGTGAGGAAGAAATAGACGGACGGATTTATAAAGGTCAGGAGGAACTTGAAAGCTATTGTCAAAAGTATTGTAAGAAATCAGGACAGGTATTCTTAACGGAAGATATCGCTGAATTATTCCTGTACCAGTATTATCTGTGGGTTGGAGATATGGAGAAACGCGCCGCCCTGGCACCGAAACTTATCGGCTGTCCATACATATACAGCGGTGAAGAAGGAACGACATATGACCAATACGGCAGGGAAATACATGCGGTATACCGGGATGGTTCGGTAACTGATTATACTTATGACGGTAACAGACTGATCCATCAGAGATCGGATTCATCGCAATATGTGGATATGACCATGGAATATGATGCAAAAGGCAGAATGACCGTATTTATTCAGGATTATAATGGCGATACAACAACATATTATTACGAGTATACGGATGATCATAATATAGTGGAAAAATGGGAGGATCATGAAAGCGGAATAACCATTGATGAGTACGGCGGTGTTCATTTTGAGTAATAAATGAAAGAAAATTGAAATATCCTGAGCTTTTTAGTATAATAAGCACCGTAAAATACGCATTTGTGATGAGAAATTGAAATGAAGATCTGTTTAGTCGGCTCGTCCGGAGGCCATCTTGCACATTTATATATGTTAAAGCCTTTCTGGTCAAAACACGACAGATTCTGGGTGACTTTTGATAAGGAAGATGCACGTTCACTTCTTAAGGAAGAGAAGTTGATACCCTGTTATTATCCTACCAACCGGAGTTTCAAAGGGCTTATGGTCAATACAAGGCTGGCATGGAAGGTATTAAGGAAGGAACGTCCCGATCTTATCATTTCGTCGGGGGCTGCAGCAGCTGTCCCGTTTTTTTATCTGGGGAAGCTTATGGGCATAAAGACGGTCTACATTGAAATCTTTGACCGTATTGATCGTCCCACTCTTTCAGGCCGGCTGTCTTATCCCGTTGCAGATAAGTTTATTGTTCAGTGGGAGGATATGAAGAAAATCTATCCCAAGGCGGTTGATCTTGGAAGTATTTTCTGAAGCTCTTTTCAGGGGAAATTAGGAAATGATTTTTGTGACAGTAGGGACCCACGAGCAGCAATTTGACAGGCTTGTAAGCTATATGGATAAATGGGCCGGTAACAATGATGAGGAAGTTGTCATTCAGACCGGTTATTCCGGATATAAGCCGCAAAACTGCCGCTTTAGCAGTTTGTACCCATATGAAAAAATGATAGAACTGGCAGAAGAAGCAAGACTTGTGATCTCGCATGGCGGACCTTCAAGTTTTATCGTGCCGATGAAGGCAGGCAGGATCCCGATAGTTGTGCCGCGCAGGGCCGAATACGGCGAACATATAAATGATCACCAGCTTGGTTTCTGCAGGGAATTGAAAAAGCGCTGGGGTAATATCATAGTTGTTGAAGATATAGCTAAACTTGATGATGTGATAAAACGATATAATGAGATCACAAAAGACATCAGGAATGACTATAAAAGCAATAATGAAAATTTCTGTAAAGAATTTGAAAAAATAGTTGAGGCTTTATAGCTTAAGGATATCCATTGAATAGTTGACTGATGACCGAAAAAATACTGGACAAAGTCGTGCTTTTTGCACTTATAGCGCAGATAGGCTTTATTCTGTATATGAATTTATTCCGGGCTGATACCATCATAGATTATGATTCGTCGAGCGTCTATATGCATGAAATGGAGATGGGAAGCCAGGGGAAGCTCTTTCCGTCGGAGTACTGTTATCAGGGCTCAATGGATCTTGACAGTGCAGCTGTCATATCGGCATTTCTTTATCATCTCAGCGGGAACATTTTTCTGTCCAGGGGGATCGCCAACAGTCTGGTAGTCATACTGTATATTTTTGTATTAAACTATGTCCTGGCCAATACCGGTATTTCATTAAGATGGAAACGTTTCGGAATTCTTTTGTTTTTTATACCTTACAGTATGATCATGCTTGGCTACTGGCGGATGCTTTTTACCGGCGGCGGTTTTTTTGCATTAAGGGCACTGGTACCTATCCTGATGATAAGTCTGATACAGGATATCGAAAAAGGAAAAGCCTTTAAGCAATATGCCCCAAGGGCTGTTTTCGTACTGTTTATAGTATTTCTTACCGGTTTGAGCAGCGGGGTTTATATTCTTTTATGCGGGGTATGCCCGCTGCTTGTGTGGGAATTTATCCGTGCATTTTTGAAAGCTGATTACGGCTGCGTCAGATCGAAAAGGACGGTATTGGCGATAGCCGCTGTTATTGCTTCGGTAACGGGTATGATAATACAGAAAGCCTTAGGCTTATCTTCCATATCGGACGGAATGAATATCCTTACGTCGAATAAATGGATAGATGCATTGCTGGCAAGCTTTGCAGGAATATTTGAACTGTTTGGAGGCCTGACGATACATGAACAGGTAAAACTGTTTTCCTTCGAAGCTATCGGCACGGCAGTAGATTTTGCGGTCAGCTGTATCCTGATAACCGCAATAATATATACTGTCGTGAGCTGTATAAAGAAGAAAAAAATAACAGATATGAAAGGATATATCCTTTCCGTCATGCTGGTCAACGCAATGATGTTTACTTTTGTCGATCTGAAATACGGGGAAAATGTCTTTGAAAGCAGATATCATCTGGTACCGATGCTGCCTTCATTTCTTCTGCTGGCAATGATGATGGACGATATCAGCAAAAATTCCAAGCTTAAAAAAGTACAGATCCAAACCATACAGATTCTTGCCATTGTAATCTTTGGGGCATCGATGCTCTTTGGGGATGCGCAGTGGGTATATGCCAAGACCGCACTTGGAACGGATCAGCTGGAGGAACTAAACGGTATCATAGAAGGAGAAGGGATAAATACAGCATTCATCGTGGGAAATGATAATAAAGTATTAGGCAGAAAACTCAGAGTATACAGCAGGGATACTCATTATATAGTATTAAGCGATGGGGCTGAGTCAGCATGGCAGACTTATTTCGGAGGCACCACGCGTTATCTTGACAATAGCATGCAGACCGGAAGGACAGCCGTAATAGCTTCGCCTGAAGCATATGAAACCCTTCCGCCTTATCTTATCAGGGATATGCAATATTTAAGAGATTACGATGGATTGCAGATCTATGATGCGGATCAGAGCAGCTTTGACTGTGTGGGAGGTATAGTAGCAGAAAGAGACAGGGTAATAGATTTTCCCTATTCTCCGGATTATACCTATGATAATGCGGTACTCGATGATGAGGGTATTCTTGTGATGAAGGCAGGAGGAGGAAGCCTTAATAATTCCTGTGAATCTGCAGAGGGGACGTGGAATTACACTGTTTATTATGATCTGCCGGATGCGGGTGGTGATGTCAGCCTTGAGATAAAAGTCGGAAATGATGAACCGGTTTGCTATAAGCCGGATACGCCGGGAAGTCCGGTGGTGACGGATGATATAGTAATGAGCGGAGGTAAAACGGTCAGTTTCATTGTAAGTGCAACCGAAGGGATCGGCATCAGAAAGATAGAGATAAATCGAAGATAATATGAAAATACTTGTTTTTGCCGAAGTCTATTATCCGGATGTGATGGGCGGCGGCGAGTTTTCAACCAAACAGATGGCAGAAGGCATGGTACGAAAGGGACATGAAGTAGTTGTCATCTGCCTTGGGAAAAAGAAACAGGAAGAAAAGATAAACGGAGTAACGGTAAAAAGAAGGTATATCAAAGGTTTAAGCGAACACTTCCTGAGCAATACAAAAAACAACAGCATATCTGACCCCTTTACTAAATTTGATAAGATCCTGCGAAAGAGGGGGGATATCTATCCCTGCAATAAAATATATGAGATATACAGATCCGTAATAATGAAAGAAGCTCCGGATATAGTTCATACAGTATCTCCGATGTCCTATCTTGGCCGGATGAATCTGTGGAAAGCCGCATATGATCTGAAGATACCGGTATCCCATGTCTGCCGTGGACCGAATCTGCTGGAACTTAAGTTCATGGGAGGAGGGCTGGATAAATATAATGCAGGCAGAAATGCAAAAGCTTCCCGTTATCTGACAGCGCTGGCAGCGCCGTCCGGATACATGCTTAAACGCCATAATACGGCAGGGATAAGAGGACAAAGTTTTAATGATGTGATCTATAATGCGATAGATTTTGAACCTCTCGTATTATCTTCAGACATCATGGCGCAAAAGGAGGAAATGATCCTCTATGCGGGTGAGATAAAAAAAGAAAAAGGTATACATACTCTGCTGCAGGCAACGGAAGGCTCAGGAAATGTAAAACTGCTCCTGATAGGAAGAGAAGTACCGACAAACTGTATCAGGGAAGATCTGAGCGGTCACGGAAGCAGAGTGGAGGTCATGGACTGGATGGAACGGGAAGAGCTCTTTAAATACATGAGAAGGGCAAAGGCTGTGATACTTCCATCCGAATGGGAAGAGCCTTTTGGGCGTATACTTATAGAAGCGGTCTTTAACGGAACCATAGCTATAGGAAGCGACAGAGGCGGGATACCCGAGGTACTTGGTAATGATGAGAATTACATTTTCAGAAGCGGGGATGTAAAAGTCCTGCGAAGCCGTATCGAAAGGGTTCTGCGTATGGACGAGGCCACATACCTGGAAGAAGTCCGTAAACAGCGTAAGATAACGGCAGGATCAACAAACGATGCATATGTCGATAAATGGGAGAGGTTCTTTTTACAGCAGCTGAAATGAAAAATACAGATCAACAGATAGCTCAGGCTGAGGCTGAGTGGCGCAGATACAGATACGAAAACATCGGAGTCCGTGAAAGTGCGGAACAGTTTTTTGCTGCGCTTAAAAGAAGTATAAAGAAAAGGATCCGCTGTGCTGCCATCAATACGCATAGTGAAAGACAAAGGATAGAATTCAGGCCTTCATATGATGAAAGAAAAGTAAATCTTGTAGTATCGCTTACAAGTACAAAGAGCAGGATAGTAAATATCCTTCCTGCTCTGTATTCTCTTGCGGCCCAGAGTCGTAAGCCGGATCTGATAGTATTATGGCTGGAAAAACATGAATCATATCCCAGGCATATGATCGAAAAGATCAGGGCAATGGGTATAAAGATAAAATTCCGTGAAGATCTGGGACCGCATACAAAATACTATTATGCATTTAATGAATATAAGAACGACCTGATCATCACGGCTGATGACGATATCATATACCATGAAAATATGACGGAAGAGCTGTATCGTGCATATCAGGATCAAAAAAACTGTGTGATCGCCAGGCGTGTGAACAGGATGAGATTTGGTCATAACAGAAAACTTTTAAAGTATACGGATTGGATATGGGAGTACAGAGATGCCAAAGCTCCGGCTTATGATCTGCTGGCCACTGGTGTCGGCGGAGTGTTGTATCCTCCGGAGGTTACAGCCTTGATAAAACCGGATGATAAAGCGTTCTTAAAGGTAAGCCCTAAGGGTGATGATATATGGCTTAAATTCCTTGAGCTTTCAGAAGGTATAAAAGTATGCGCTGTCAAAGAATCTGCTTTTTATCTGGATGTTATCAACAATAAAAGTCAGAAGATAAGTCTGTCGACAGAGAACGTGGATAAGGGAAAGAACGATGAACAGATAAAGGCCTGTATCGAGTATTTTGGTATGGCTGAAGGTCTGTGTGAAAGGGTGCTGGCATGAGCATTCCGCGTATGATCCATTATTGCTGGTTGAGTGACGATCCGGTTCCGGAGAAGATGAAGCGTAATTTTGAAGGCTGGAAGCGTATGCTTCCGGACTATGAATTCGTGAAATGGGATCTTAAGAGATTTAAAAAGGATACTTCTGTCTGGGTAAGTGAAGCCATAGATCAGAAAAAATACGCATTCGCATCGGACTATATAAGGATATATGCGGTATATCATTACGGCGGTATATATCTGGATATGGATGTAGAAGTATTAAAGCCCTTTGATGAGCTGCTGGAATCTCCGTATATGTTTGCTTATGAAAGCCCGGATAAAAAAAGGATAGAGGCCGGATGCTTCGGAGCAGAGAAGCATGACCCCTTCCTTAAGACCTGTCTTGCCTACTATAAAAACAGACATTTTATAAAGGATGGCGGAGTATTGGACATACTTCCGTTGTCAAAGCTAATGGGCAATATTATCATTAAGAAAAGACTGAAAATGAATATCTATTCCCGGGAATACTTTACCGCAAAGTCTTTTGAAACAGGGATCGAGACACCCGGGGAAAACACATATGCCATTCATCACTTTGCGGGATCCTGGAAAAGTAAAGAAGAACGCAGGATCATAAAAAGAGCCAGAAGGATAAGAAAAGCACATCCGATAGTCGGCAAATATGTTGCATTTATATACGAGAAAACATCCAAAGCCATATTGATTATCAAGAACGGCGGGATCAAAGAACTGTGTTACCGCATAAGAGAATACAGCTATGGAAACAAGAACACTTAATTCAAAACGCAATATCATAGCCGGGATATTTACTAACTGCCTTATCCCTGTTTTTGCTTTTGTGATCAAATCCGCTATAGTCAGGTATTTCAGTGTTGAATATATAGGTCTGACTACGGTGTTTTCATCTGTTTTTCAGATACTGAACATCGCAGAGCTGGGTTTTTCAACGGCGATCATCGTTAATCTCTATAAACCCTTAAAAGAAAATGATACTTTGGCAGTACGGGGGATCCTGGCATATTACAGACGTATATACAGGATAATAGGCCTTGTTATACTTGCAGCCGGGATCATTGTATGCTTTTTTATTAAGAGTTTAGTTGGTGACACCGGCATGATAAGTGAGAACATATTTATACTTTATATTATATACCTGACGGAGAAGGTATGCGGCTTTTTGTTATTTGCATATAAGGAAGCTTTGTTTAATGCAGCCCAACGACTTGATATTACAAAAATCGTATATATCAGCATCTATTTTTTCAGAGGCTGCTTCCAGCTTCTGGCACTGATAGTTTTCAGAAATTTCTATTTATTTGCCACAGTTTTTATGATGGCGACAGTTATCTACAACATAACTCTGGATATACTTTCAAAGAAGAAGTTCGCACAGTATTATCCTGAAGGAAAGATAGATGCTGATATCAAACGGAATGTGATAGAACAGGTTGCCGGCCTGTCTGTTTCCAATGTACTTGGTGTGAGCAGGGATTCCCTGAACTCGATAATAGTCACTTCGTATCTCGGACTTACCATATCGGGGCAGTATTCAAATTACCTGACAATCTATGACGCGGTGATAGGCTTCTTTCTTGTGATAACAAAAGCGATACAGGCCAGTATAGGAAACAGTATAGTATCGGAAAGCGTTGAAAAGAATTATGCTGATCTTACCAGGATGGAGTTTTTGCATAATCTTTTTATTACTGCATGTACCGCGTATATGCTTTCTCTGTATCAGCCATTTATGAAGCTGTGGATGGGGGAGGAGCTGATGTTCAGTAATCCTGTCATGATGCTCTTTGTTGTATATTTTTATATCAGGGCCATGAGCGAGGTTAAAAATGCATACTTTTCGGCACTGGGATACTGGTGGAAAGCAAAATGGGTATTTGTGACGGAAGCAGTGGTAGTCATTGCGTTGATGAGCTGTCTGGGTAAGCTGTTTGGTGTAGCGGGAGTTGTCGTTGCACCGAGTATTTCCATTTTAACTATAAACTATATAGGTATCACAAATCTTTTATTCAGAGAATATTTCGGATCCGGCAGAAAAGAGTTTTACACTAACCGTTTGATGTATACTGTCATAACGCTTATAACCTGCGGAATATCCTGGTATTGCTGCAGCTTGGTAACTTATGAAGGCATACCCGGACTGGCGATAAGGATTGCCGTCTGCTCTCTTGTTCTGCTGCTGACAGTACCGGCATTAATGTATCTGTTTAAAAGAAAATATTTCATGGAGTCGATTACTTTTATAAAACAGATAATCAGGGCGTAAGGTATGGATAACAGGATAACGGATAAACCGGCAGTGATCATATTGAATTATAATTCGTATGAAGAAACACTGAATCTGATCAACAGTATCGATAAATATGACCCGGGATACTGTATCATAGTGGTTGATAACGCTTCCGGCAAAAAAGAAAGACAAAAACTGTCAGCTATCAGGGAACGGTGTATAACGGTACTTCTTGACGAAAACAAAGGATATGCATCCGGAAATAATGCCGGGATAAGGAAGGCCATAGAACTCGGATATGATACTTTTCTTCTGGCAAACAGTGATACATGTCTTATAAGTGAGCATGCGATAAGTGACTGCTATGCCTATATGAAAAAAAACGGGATAGATATCCTGGGGCCTAAGATGGTAAATGAGACCGGTGCAGATATTTCAGGCTGCATCTGTGTTGACCGATACGGCGGAACAAAGCATAAGTTTACGGATGATATAACTGAGTGCAGCAGCCTCGGCGGGGCTTTTATACTGATAAACAGAAAGGTGACAGACAGGATAGGTTTTATCAGGGAATTCTATTTTTTATATCGTGAGGAGACGGACTATTGCATCAGGGCGCATAAGGAAGGTCTGAAGATAGTTTACTATCCGGAGGTAACAATAGTCCATAAGGCAGGTGTTACCACAAAAAATGTAGCAGTGTATTACTATAATAGAAATATGTTTATTCTTTCAAGGGAAATATATAAAACCGGTAGTTTTGATCTGGCGGCTTTCTTTTTTCCGAGATTCCTGGTATATTCTCTGCGAATCATTAAAAAAGGCGGTACCGGCAAAGAGAAGAGAAGGAAGCTTAAACAGCTCTGGCATGCTTATATAGACGGGGTAAGAGATATACGCGGTGTAAAAAACGTGTTGTGAAAGAGTAAAAACTGATAACGGGAGGGATAAGCTGATATGGCTGAGAATAAGGGATTATCGGGAACGATAGTCGGAGGCTTATGTTGGGACAGGCTTACGCGTGAGCGCATGAGAGATCCGCTTGCCTTGGAAAATTTCGGATATAAGGTCTATTCCGAGAATGATGAGGATGGGATCATACAGGAGATATTCAAAAGGATAGGCACTGAAACGAAAGAGTTTATCGAGTTTGGAGTGCAGAACGGTCTTGAATGCAATACCCATTTCCTTTTACATCACGGCTGGCACGGACTATGGCTTGAGGGTGATGCAAACTCCTGTAAAGAGATCGGGAATAAGTTCAGGCCAGTGCTGAAACACGGACGGCTTAAAGTAGTCAATGCATTTATTACCCGTGAGAATATAGATGAACTGATCAATAAGAACAGAAATACTGAGCATAAAGACAGTATGCCTGATTTCTTATGCATAGACATAGACGGAAATGACTGCTATGTCTGGGAAGCGATAAAGTCGATCAAGCCAAGGCTTGTCTGCATTGAGTATAACGGCAAGTTCCCGCCTGATCTGGATTGGAAGCAGGCATATGACTGGAAACATGTCTGGGATAAGACCGACTGGCAGGGGGCTTCGCTGAAAGCGGTGGAACTGCTGGGCAGGGAAAAGGGCTATGTTCTGGTCGGAACCAATCTTACAGGTGCCAATGCTTTCTTTGTAAGAGAAGATCTGTATTCACAGGATAAGTTTATAAAGTCAGATACTGCCGAAGCTCTGTATAATCCTTATCGGAAGAAGAGACTCAGGTTTGAGGCTCCGGGGCATGCGGCGAGATACTGTCTTGTGGGACAGGAAGAAAACAAAGGTGTTCTGAATTATTTTGACAACGAAGCGGAATACAAAAGAAGCAGGAAAAAAGAAAAAAGAAAAAGATTAAAAGAACTGATCAGAAAAAAGATATTGAAGGGATCCTGAGGTATGAACTCCGATACGGTAAAAAAGAAAAAAGGATCTCCCGGCGAAACCGGAGGCATGGCAAAGTCAATACTTATTTGGCTGGTAAAGCTGTATGTGTTTTTGATCATGGCTGTCTATCCCCTGTATTATAAGGATAAGTATTATGACATGGATGTTGCAAAATGGGAATTCTTCAAATATGTAAACTTCTTTTTTGTTGCCATTATTGCCATAGTATTTATCCGTTACCTGGGATACTTCATGGCAGAAAAGAAACTTAAAGGGTTTTTAAGTACGGCATATAAAAAGCTGACGGTCACGGACTGTTTTGTTTTAGCTTACCTGCTTGTCTGTTGTATATCCACGCTTATTACGCCTTACAGACAAAATCTGATCTGGGGCGTTGAGGGCTGGTACATGGGTTTTATCGCCCAGCTCAGTTTCGTTCTTATCTATTTCCTTGTTTCAAGGTTCTGGAGATGGGATCCGTTTCATCTTGCTGTATTCTTCCTGACCGCCTTTGCGGTGTTCTTCCTGGGAGTGATCATGAGGTTTCGTATCGATCCCCTGAAAATGTACGAAGGTCTGGATGATTACAATATACAGCACTTTCTGTCTACGTTAGGACAGACCACCTGGTATTCCAGCTATATGTGTATCATGGCACCTCTCGGGCTTGTGGGATACTGGTGCGCGGAAAAACTCCTTCACAGGACAGCTTACGGGATCTTCTGTGTGATAAGCTTTATGACCTTTGTCACACAGAATTCGGACAGTGCTTATGCGGCGGTATTCGGTTTATTCTTTATGTTGTTTTGGATATCTTTAGAATCCGATGATAAATTCCTGCGATTCCTGGAGTGCATTATCATGGCACTCGGCTCATTTAAACTTATCGGATTGCTGCAGCTTTGTTTTACGGATCGTGCGGTAGCGCTGGATGGTCTTTCGATATTCATGAGTCAGTCGGCTGTGACGTTATTTCTTCTTGTGGCTGTGATAGTGCTGTATATACTGTTGCGCTCTGTCGTGTTTAAGAATATGGATTTTCATATTGAAAAAATCAAGAAAATAAGGATAGTGATACTCATTCTCCTTATACTCGGATTGTTGGGTATGGTTATATATATCTTTTTAAATACGACGGGGAAACTGCCGGAACGCTTTTCTTCAAACAGTAATTACCTGGTCTTTAATGATGCCTGGGGCAATAACAGGGGAGTTTCCTGGCGCTGTACCGTAGGCGGATATCTTAAGGCGGATCCATTGCGTAAGCTTTTCGGCGTGGGACCGGACAGTTTTGCGGAATATATCTATACCATTTATCAGGCAGATCTGGACAGGATCCTGGGCGGTCATATCGCCCAGATCTGTGCCCATAACGAGTGGCTCAATACACTTTTAAATCTGGGAGTTCTGGGACTTATCGCATATCTCGGTGTTTTTATATCTTCTTTTAAAGACTGTATGAAGGGAGCAGAAAAATATCCCTGCCTGTATGGAGTGGCTATAGCGATAGTAGCATACATACTCCACAACTTTTTCTGTTACCAGCAGATAATCTGCACTCCGGCGATATTTATACTTATGGCAATGGCACAGGCCCTGATAAGATACGGTAGCTTAGAGGAGTAAAAATCTGACGGGATCAGACCGCAGAAAAGAAAGATCCGATATGGCAATATTACCCGCGATATGATAAAATATCGAAGGCAGAGACAGATTTGCACAACAGGGAAATATATGTGCTCATAAGCACGGAAAGGATAAATATATGTTTAAAAAAGGAATGATCAGATTCAGAAGAAAAATGGCAACATTGCTGACAGTGGTTATGGTTTTTTCAAATTATCCGCTTCCGGCTTATGCAACAGCAGAGCCGGCAGATGAAGTTGAAGTGATGTCTGAAGTCAGTGATGGGAATGAGACTGTCAGTGAAGATCCGGGTCAGAACAATGATCATCAGAAGAAACTTTATTTCAGTGAAATAAGTAATGATGTACTGATTGGAGAAGGGCTCGATAAACATTTAAATACCCCTTCTTTAGACATAAACGATTTCTCTATTCATGATACCGGAGACGATGAAGATGAAAAGTTGATCATTCGTAAAAATACTACTCCTCAGGATATATGCATTTCATCAATCAGTGCTACAGCCGATGCATATATCAGGTTTAATGAAAAGTCTTCATCGGAAAAGACATATATCAGCTTTGAAACCGATATAACTTCTGAAGTAGCTATAGTTGCAAGAATGATTACTTCTTATTTCGATAATCACGATGATTATGATGATTACGATACAGTTTATTTAGAAAAAGAAGGCGGGGAAGTACAGGAAAAGGATATAGACTTTACATCTAATAGTAATAGAAAGGCGCAGGTAGTATTATTTAATAATATTACTGCAGGTACTTATAAAATTTATGCCGGCTGTGGTATGGAGATTTATTATATTATGGTTATGCCGAAGTCGACCAACAAGACCTGGGATTTTACAACGGCCGATACTTTCGGAATGCTCACGGATAACAAAATAGAGGATACGATCGGATATATAGATGGCATGATAGTTGATGCCTGTTACACTAGTTTAAAATATACTGACCAAAAGACTTTGTTTACAAATAATACAGTTATATATGTTCCGGTATATGAAAACTCTATGATCTATATAAATACAAACGACCAAGACGATATGCATATTAGCGTGAATTATAGAGAATATCTTTTCCAAGGAGAGGCTGAGTTTTACTGTACTAGTTGTGGTTCTAAACCGGGATATGTAAAAATTCAAGCTTTAGATGACAATTATATCAGTAAGATCAGGATCTTGGATGCTCATACTGTTTCTTTTAATGCTGCAGATAATATCTATGAGGCAGTTTATAGCGATCACCTTTCATTGGATGATAAAAATGCAGCTTTAGCTGTAGATACGGCTGTGATGCATTCTCCTGAAGGCAAGGTCTTTGCAGGCTGGTCAGAGACGGAAAACGGGGAAAAGATAGATTTTAATACTGCTATTATTTCGGGAGATAAAACGCTTTATGCAATATATGAAGATGCTTCAGAAGGAAGCAGAGAATTATATTTCAGCGACATAGAAAATCTTACAGATGAAGGAAAACTGAAATACCGCTTTGCTACCGTTAATGGGTTTACCATATATGATATAACTGACAGCCAGAATGCCGTAAGGATAGATGATGATAGCCCCAAAAGCACCTGTGTTTCATCGGCGGACCAGGGTACAGCAAATGTATATTTCCGCTGTGGTGAAAACGTTAAAGGAAAGGATACATCTTCCTATATATCGTTTAAGACTACTGTCGATTCCGAAATAGCTATAGTCGCAAGGGCGCTAGAAGATGACCGTGTGATAAGCATGAAGAGTCAAATTTTAACTCCTGCGGGAAGCATAGATTTTAGTTCTAAATCGGATATCCATGTATTAAAGGATCCGGATAAACCATCATTGATTTTATTTGAAGCAAAAGCAAACCGTATATGCAAGATCAATATTCAAAAAGATGTATATTTATATTTTGTAAAAGTTATGCCTAAGTCTCAGACGACTTCCTGGGATTTTACAGGCACAGAACCCTTCGGAGTATTGGGTGAAGAGATATCCGGTATATCTGCTTATATCGACGGACTGTATGTGGATGCTACCGAAGATGGGGCAAAATTAGAAAAGTATGATGATCAGGCTGACAGAGAGGCAAAGGGCATTAAACTTGCAGAGGGAAGCGTTATCTACGTTCCGGTAAACGGATATGAAAATCTGTCTGTCGACGCTCCGAACGGATATAATAATATAGAAGTTAACGGCAAAGCCCTTACGGCTGAGGAAGAGAGTGTCAGCTGCAATGATATCGGTTCGGACCGAAGTGGTTACGTTAAGCTTGAAGCAAAGAACGGTGAGGTGGATCTTAAGAAGATCGAGACATTCAGTTATCATACGGTATCTTTTAATGCGGCAGGCGAAAATGTGCATGATGTGACCGTTCGGACAAACAGCAGAGTCAGTGAGGCTGACAGAGTAACTGCCGAAAGCAGGCTTGCGGTACCGGAGGGCAGGAAGTTCTTATGGTGGTCGGAGACGGAAAACGGTGATGAATATGATTTTAATACTCCTGTCAGATCTGATATTACCCTGTATGCTGTATTCGCATCATCAGAGTTAACGGATATTACTCTTACTGCACCGGAAGCAAAGAAAGGACTGAAGGAATCCGGCACGGCACAGGAGCTGCTGACAGCCGGAAGCGTAACAGGCGGAACGCTGTACTATGCGCTGGGTAAGGATGACAAGACTGCTCCGACAGAGGGCTGGAAAGAAGAAATACCGACAGCTGAAAAGGCAGGCACATATTATGTATGGTATAAGGTGATCGGCGACAAAGGCTATAAGGATAAAGAGCCTGAATGCATAAGTGTTACCATAGCCCAAAAGGAACAGCCTAAAGAGGAACCTAAGGACGAGCCTAAAGAACAACCCAAGGAAGAACCTAAAGAGGAACCCAAGGAAGAGCCTAAAGAGGAGCCTAAGGAAGAACCCAAGGATCCTGTCATAGTTAAAAAAGATGAAGTATCCGAAACGATCAATTACACCATAAATGATATGCCGGTAAGTGCGAACCTGGCAGTGTCTTATCCCGAGGCAGTGGAATGGACCGGAAAGAAGGTAACAAAAGCGCAGCTGGAAGCTCTGTGTAAAGAAGGAGAGTCTATAGCTAAGCTTAACATATCCGGTCTTGAAGAAGCGCTTAAGGGTAAGATGAAGGAAGGAACGGATGTAAACGGACTTTTCAGCTTCAGCTATTCAATCGGCAAGGAGAAAAATGCTGAAAGTAAGAGCTATTTTACGGTCAAGGTCAAGCTGAATGCAAAGGCTGTTAAGAAAGCAAAGATAAAAGCTGCTGATAAGAAGGCGCTTACAAAGCTTGTTAAGCAGCTTAATGATAAGCTAAAGGATACAAAGTTTGAATTTAAGATCGCCCGTTTAAAACTGGCTGAGGCCGAGAGCGTAACTATCAAGGCTAAGTTTAAGAAAGGTGAACTGCAGCTGGATGAAAAGGGTGAACTGAAAGGTCTTAAGAGCGTTAAACTGAAGGTGAAGATCAAAGGCGTGAAGAAGGCTAAGACTTTCACTTACAGCGCAAAGAAAGCTGCAAAGCTCTTTACGATCAAGATCACGGATGCAGCAGGTGCTAAGGCTGACATAACTGCACTTGACGGTAATGGCTTTACCGGGACAAAGACTGGGGTTACCATTATAAAATAGTATTTCAGTCTGACAGTAAGTGAAATGACAAGATGTAGCGTAAATCAATATATAAAAATCCCTATGTTGTCGTTGAAATGATAATACTTTTGGGGTAAAATTATGGTAAACTTTAATGTTCTTAGGGAGGTTACATAATGTTTTGTACTTACTGTGGGGCCGAGATAAATGACAATTCCAAATTTTGCCCCAAATGCGGTAATAAGATAGATGATAATGCCATAGTTAAAGAGTTTCCGATAAAGAAGATATTAATACCGGTAATAGTGGCAGTTCTGGTAATAGCGATAGTTGCCGAGATCATAATCTTTGCAGGCAAGGCCGGCAAGTCGAAAGACGGTGATGATGACAAGCCTACGACTTCAACGGAAACAGAGGCAACACCTACAATAGAACCGACACCGGAACCGGAAGCAACGGCAACGCCGGCACCTACGGCTACATCGACACCTACGCCGAAGCCGACCGCAACGCCGACACCGGAGCCGACGGCTACGTCGACACCGACACCGGAGCCGACCGCAACGCCGACACCGCTGCCGACTGCAACACCTACGCCAAAGCCGACACTGGCACCGACACCTACGCCTGTACCTGTGGCAACGGCAACTCCGATACCGGAACCTACGGCGACGCCCGTACCCGAACCGCAACCGGAGCCTGAACCGGAACCCGAACCCGAGCCGGAACCTGAACCGCAACCGCAGCCGACTTCAGCGCCGGATCCTAAGCCGGACAATCCTAAGAAGCCGACGCCCATACCGATAGATATGTAATGAAAAGGTCCCCGCCCATAATTGGACGGGGACTGTGTTTAATAACAAGTTTTAAGGGGTATATATGAGGTTTTATCTTATTGATTTTGAAAACGTGGGTGTAAAAGGACTGAAAGGCGCTGAATTCCTTACATCCAATGATGTAGTCCATTTATTCTCCACTAAAAACGCAGCGAAGATCCCGACGGCGGAGCTTGCGAAATTTAAGGATCATCTGCCTGCATTTCATGAAGTACCGGCCAAAAGCCAGTCTCTGGATATGCATCTGGTATCTTTTATGGGCTATCTTATGTGTGAAAAAGGCATTGATCAGGAATACATCATTATCAGCAATGATACGGATTATGATAATATAATCAAATTCTGGAGAGAAGAGAAGGGCCTTAAGCTTTATCGTCAAAACGTTCTGATAACAGAGGAAAAAAAGAAAAAAACTACGACAAAGGAAGCAGTAAAGGACGAGAAAACAGCTTTAAACGATGCTGTTCAGAAGGTCGTGAGCAAAGCAGGCCATGGGCAGAAGGAATCGGCCAGAGTCGCAAAGATAGTCGCGATGCATTTTAAGGATGAGGATATACTGACGGTAGTACATAATGAGCTGAGAAATGAATTCGGTGAAGAAAAATACCTGAAGATATACAATCTGGTCAAGCCGCTGATAAGCAAGACCAAGAAGAGTATTGCGAAAAAGAACGAAGAAAACAAAAAAACCAATGATACAACAACCATTAACTGCAACATCCAGAAGGCCCTGAGCAAAGCAAAGTATGATACGACTATCATAAGCAAGGTGGCTTCCCTGGTCTCCAAACATCATACGGAAGGAAAGCAGATCATCTACCGTTCCATCATCAAGGAATACGGCGCGGAAGAGGGACTGAAGATATATAATGTAATAAAGCCATTAATAAAATGACCTGATGATGCAGGTCATTTAAGTTCTTCGTCATAATGAGCTCTTTCGCCGCCGATGAACTTGGGTCGTACCCTTGCTGCGGTGATATGGGCTTTTCCTATCGTATGGTTTTCAAGTCTGACAGGAACCGCAACTTTCTTCAGATGCATTCCTATGAAAGTATCTCCTATATCAAGTCCGGCATCGGCCTTTATCTCTTCGAGGGCGACGGGATCGCTGAAGTTCTTATAGGCAGTAGTAGCAAATGAGCCTCCGGCTTTGGGCTGGGGAACAACGTTTACTATTTCTGCAAAAGGAACTGCAGCTCTTTCTGTGATGATGGCCCTGTTCAGATGCTCGCAGCACTGGGCTGCAAGATATATGCCGCGCTCCTGCAATACTTTATATATACCTGCAAATACCGCTTCGGCTGCCTCCGGGCTGGAATTCTTTCCTATCCTGTCTCCGCATACTTCTGAGGAGGAACAGCCTACCACCAGTATCTGTCCTTTTTTTAGCTTCGCCGTATCACATAATTCTTCAACGCATTTTGCAGCCTGTTCTGTCAGTTCCTCAAACATTTTCAGTCATCTCCTTTTAGTCTGTATAGTTACCGGTCACGGCACGGAACCTTTCCCGGATCGGTGTTCTCCAGCAGAGTATCATGCCCATCACGCCGCCGAGAGTGGCCTGGGCTATCTCGTACGGGAGCTTGATCATCGCATATTCAAAGGTGCTGTAGATAAAAGTCTTGCCGAGTGTATAACCGACTACCATTATAATACCGCCGATGAAAACCGCAATACCCGATGCAAGTTTAGGTTTGTTCTTCAGCAATTTATGAGATATCAGGGAGATCGCTACTGCCTGAAGACCGTGTGTCGCAAGCGACACAAACATGGGTGCGGGGTAAAATATCATATCTCCGATGAAAGAGCCTACACCGCCGACTACGAAAGCTTCAAAAGGATTTAACAGTATGGCAGCAAGACAGATCACGGTATCGCAGAGATAAAGGTGTCCTCCGGGAACGGGGATACCGAAGGATGAACTGATGATGTTCATCGCCATAAAGGCTCCGGTCAGTGTCATGCGGATAATCCGCGCATCTGCTTTCTTTGTCATTGGATATTTCCTCCTTTACAATAACTGATGATGATAGTATTATAAATCTGACCATATCAAAATAACCAAAACGGAAGTGTTTAATAAGACCAGATGAATATCAAGATTAAAAAGAGTTCCGCAGAACCCGCATATATACAGCTTTACAGGGCATTTGTAAAAGATATCACAGCCGGTGTATATCCTTACGGGAACAAACTGCCTTCAAAAAGGATAATAGCCGAAGAGACAGGGGTCAGCCTTATCACGGTAGAACATGCACTGATGCTGCTTGCCGAGGAGGGCTATGTGGAAAGCCGCGAGAGAAGCGGTGTATTTGTGATATACAGGGCAGAGGATTTCCTGAGAGGCAGTAATGATACGGAGGAGATAATACCTGTCTCGAGCACGCAGTCTCATGCTACCGGAGAATTTCCATTCTCGATAGTGGCCAAGACCATGCGAAAAGTCCTGCTGGACCGGGGCGAGGATATACTTGTCAAATCACCGAATCACGGCTGTCAGGAACTCCGTAACGAGATAAGCCTGTATCTGGCCAGGAGCAGAGGACTGAAAATAAATCCCTCACAGCTTATAATAGGTTCCGGCGCCGAGTACCTCTACGGCCTGATAGTGCAGCTGTTGGGTACTGAGGATACATATGCCATGGAGAAACCTTCGTATAATAAGATACGCGAAGTCTATGAAGCCATGGGCGCAAAATGCGATATGCTCACGATGACGTCAGAGGGCATATCTTCCAAGGAGCTGGAAAAGACAGAAGCAAAGATCCTGCATGTTACGCCTTTTAACAGTTATCCCACAGGTGTGACCGCCGGCATTTCCAAGAAAAAGGAATACTTAAGCTGGGCGAAAAAGAGAAAGGCCGTTATCATTGAAGATAATTATGATTCGGAACTGACCGTTTCAAGAAAACCGGAAGATCCGCTGTATTCTCTGAGCAAAGAAGAAAACGTAATTTATCTGAACACATTCTCACGGACCATTGCGCCTTCCGTGAGAATAGGTTATATGATACTCCCGCCGCGTCTTGAAAAACTCTTCAACGAAAAGCTCGGCTTCTATTCCTGCACAGTGCCGATCTTTGAGCAGTACGTACTGGCAGAACTCATTAAAAACGGAAATTTTGAGCGCCATCTGAACCGCATGCGCAGGAAGAGAAGAGACAAAACCTTTGAAAAATGACAAAAACACTAAGGAAGACGGCGGCTTGAAAGAGCCGCCGCCTTTTGTTATAATCGGCAGGATGGACGAACTGTTATTGAAAAATACCATACATGAGAAAACCGATGTCTGCGTGATAGGCGCAGGACATGCGGGCTGTGAGGCTGCTCTTGCCTGTGCGAGGAGCGGCCTTGATACCGTTGTGTTCACTGTGAGTGTTGACTCCATTGCACTGATGCCCTGTAATCCAAACGTGGGTGGGTCTTCCAAAGGTCACCTGGTAAGAGAGCTGGATGCTATGGGCGGCGAGATGGGACATGTTATTGATAAGACTTTCATTCAGTCCAAGATGCTGAATGTTTCCAAAGGCCCTGCCGTACACTCGCTGCGCGCCCAGGCTGATAAGGCCGAGTATACACGGGCTATGCGTAAAGTTCTGGAGAAACAGGAGCACCTGCGCATCAAACAGGCAGAGGTATGCGAGATATATGTCGATGAAGGAAAGATAAAAGGTATAAGGACAAACACCGGTGCATATTATGAATGCGGCGCTCTGATCATCTGTAGCGGTACTTATTTAAAAGCCCGCTGTCTGACCGGTGAAGCCATCACACATACAGGACCGAACGGTCTGATGGCGGCCAACAATCTGTCCGCTTCGCTGATCGCAAACGGCGTAAAACTGCAGCGTTTCAAGACAGGAACGCCTGCGCGTATGTCACGTTCCAGCATCGACTTTGATAAGATGCAGCCACAGCACGGTGATGAGAGGGTAATACCTTTCTCGTTTTCCACCGATCCCGACAGTGTGCAGATAGAGCAGGCCGACTGTTATCTTACCTATACAAATGAAAAGACACATGAGATCATCCGCGCAAATCTTGACAGATCACCTATTTATGCAGGCGTGATAGAGGGTACCGGTCCCAGATACTGTCCTTCCATAGAGGACAAGGTAGTCAGGTTCGCGGAAAAAGAAAGACACCAGGTATTTGTAGAACCCGAAGGTCTGCATACGGATGAGATGTATATAGGCGGCATGAGTTCATCACTGCCTGAAGATGTGCAGCTTGCGATGTACAGAACAGTGCCGGGTCTTGAGCATTGTCATATCGTTAGAAATGCCTATGCCATCGAGTATGACTGCCTTGCATCAGGACAGCTGAAGCTGAATCTGGAATTGAAGAATATAAGCGGTATCTTCTGCGCAGGCCAGTTTAACGGCAGCAGCGGTTATGAAGAGGCAGCAGCCCAGGGACTGATGGCGGGCATTAACGCGGCGAAGTATATAAGAAAAGAGGAGCCTCTGATCATTGACAGGTCGGAAGCCTATGTAGGCGTACTCATAGATGATCTGGTGACCAAAGAGCACAGGGAGCCTTACCGCATGATGACCAGCCGCGCTGAATACAGGCTGCTGTTAAGACAGGACAATGCGGACCTGCGTCTTAGCCATTACGGTTATGAAGCGGGACTCGTAAGTAAAGAGTTTTACGAGCGTGTACAGAAGAAACAGAAACTTATCGACAGTGAAACAGCGCGTATGCATGAGACCATGGTGGGTGCGGGAGCAGAGGTCTTAAGTTTTCTCGAAAGACATGAAAGCGCGCCGGTAAAGAAGAGCACTTCCCTTGCCGAACTTATATGCCGACCGGAACTGACTTATGAAGCAGTAGCTGAGCTGGATCCGGAACGGGAAGATACATGGAAAGAATATGATGCGGATCTGCGTCTTAAAAAAGAAGTGATCGAACAGATCGATATACAGATCAAGTATGAAGGTTATATCCGCAGACAGGAAGCCCAGGTCAAGCAGTTTAAACGCATGGAGAACAGAGTGATACCTGAAGACCTGGATTATGATAAGGTGGAGAGTCTGCGTCTGGAAGCAAGGCAGAAATTAAAAGACCTGCGCCCCGCAAATGTGGGCCAGGCCTCTCGTATAGCGGGAGTCAGTCCCGCAGATATTTCCGTATTATTGGTATATCTTACCGCTAACGGTGGCGTATGACTTCGAAACGTTGAAGTGATACCTCCTCCTCCGGACGTATACCGGCCTTGCGTTTGGCTATAGCGATCTGTTCTTCAACGGTATCCACGCCGTCGAGATCGGGCAGCAGCAGGCCCCGCTTATATCCTTTGGTAACGATCACGCCGTACCTCTTAACATCAAGTTCTTCGGGACCGGATATGCTTTCCGGATCCCCGAGCACATCAACATTTATTTCGAGCCATTCTAATTCATCGGGAGTGATAGCTTCAAAACGCGGATCTTCGGTAGATGCGCTGATGGCATTGTTTATTATCTCCTGTGCAACGCAGCCTGTAGTCGGAAGTATGGTGCCTATGCAGCCCCGGAGCTGTCCATGCTTATGTATGGAAACAAAAGCTCCTGCCCGCTTGCTGAGCAGTTCTTCGGAAGTATCATCGGGAATAGCTATCTTGCTGCCTTCAAGTATATAGTTTTCAAGGGATTTTCTTGCAAGCCTTACATACTCATCCGAATCATTTCGCATCTTTTCAAGTTCCTTTCTGCGTTTGTTAAGTCTGATATCCAGAAATCTGCGTTCGTCATCTTCTCCTTCCGGATAAAAACTGCAGATGCCGTAACCTACGCCGGTCACATCTTCATGAGAGTATTCTGTTGCTTTGACAAAGATGCCGTCCAGAGCGCCGGCCATTATCACGAAAGAACGGTGGCCGCATTCCGCGGCTTTGTCACAGAAGCTTTCATCAAAATCAAAGAGTTCACCGAAAGCGCCCCGGGAACATACATCCATTATACGTTTGTCGTATTCGGGTCCCTCCGGAGCAAAGCCGTAAGGACCGTAATCCTGAAGCTTATGGGAAAGATCTCCGCTGGCCACATATACTGCTTTGCGACCGAGTTCGTTTACTGCCTGTGCTATCAGCTGTCCGAGCTTATAATGCATGGTAAGTGGCAGGCCTGATAAGCCGACCCGTATGATGGATCCTTCCTTGTATTTCTGTCTGATAAAGTACAGAGGAACCATGGTGCCGTGGTCAAGCTGAGGTTCCCGCTCGCCCATTGTGCCTGCGCGAAGCCCCGTCGCCGTTGCCAGTTCTTCGATCTTATCAACCAGCTGTCTGTCATATTTTTCATTAAAGCTGACGCGGCTAGCGCCGAAGTTGGAAAAAGAGCCTTTTGCCGAAGTGCCCGGAGAAATATGGAAATAGTCGCCATACATCGTCGCATGGGGACTGGAGATGATGATGGTGTCCGGCTTTATGGCGGCGATCTCTTCAGCCACTTTCATATATGAATCAATGGTCTTTTGTACCTGTTTTTCACTGCCCCGTCCTACGTCGGGAACTATCATGGGAGGATGCGGGACCATAAATGCGGCTTGGAAGGACATTGGGGGACCTCCTTTCATGAGGTTTGAATTTTCTTATACTATATAGTATAATAGCATTTGCACTCTTTTGGAATACCAAAACATGGAGAATATCGGATGTACGATTCTTTTGACAAATTGAGAAGGGGCAACCTCAAGGTGAGCTGTGAACAGTGCGGTGCTCCTTTGATAGGAGTCCGTTCGGGCCAGTATCAGTGTACGAAGTGCGGTGCCCTTGAGTATGATGATTTCGGAAAGATCAGGAAATATCTGGATGAGAACGGCCCGGCATCAAAAGAAGAGATAATGAAGGCTACCGGTGTGGGTAAGGCTGTCGTTATAGAGTATCTGAAAGAGCAGAGACTCATGGTTTCAGGAAAAGGCAACAATGTCTGTGTGCTCTGCGGCGCAAGGATAGCGGCCGGAACGCTCTGCATCGACTGCAAGGGCGGCAACAAGCCAAGAAGCACGAGCGGAAGACCGACCGGCGGTTCCGGAAAGATGCGCATGGACCACAACAGAAGATCATAAGAAAAGGAGATTTATCATGGCAAGCAGTATCAGCTTACAGAGGCTCATCGACAAGATGAAGCTCACAAATCTTACCGAAGATATAGACATTACCAAGAAAAAGATAACCCAGCCGGATATCAACCGTCCGGCCATACAGATGACGGGATATTTTGAGCATTATGATTCAACACGTCTGCAGATAGTCGGCTTCGTGGAGTACAGCTATATGCAGTCGCTGACGGAGGAGCGTCAGAGGGAGATATACAGCCAGATACTGAATCATCCCACGCCTGCTTTCGTATTCTGCCGTGATCTGCAGCCGGATCCCTTATTTAAAGAAATGGCTGAGAAATACCAGGTGCCCCTGTTGATGACATCAAAGGCAACTTCCACTTTCATGGCGGAAGTTATCAGATGGCTGAATTCCAAGCTGGCTCCTATGGTGACCGTGCACGGAGTGCTGGTGGACGTATACGGCGAAGGCGTGCTGATAACCGGTGAGAGCGGCATAGGTAAGAGCGAAGCTGCACTGGAGCTTATAAAGAGAGGTCATCGTCTGGTTTCCGATGATGTGGTGGAATTAAGGAAGGTCAGCGAGAATACCCTGATAGGCACGGCTCCCGCGGTTACCAAGCATTTCATAGAGATAAGAGGTATAGGCATAGTTGATGTGAAGACACTTTTCGGTGTGCAGAGCGTTAAGGAAGACCAGGAGATCAACCTGGTGATCAAGCTCTCCGAATGGTCCAAAGATAAAGAATATGATCGTGTCGGAATGGAAGAGGAATACACGGAATATCTGGGCACCAAGGTAGTCTGCCACAATATTCCCATCCGTCCCGGACGTAATACTGCGCTGATCTGCGAATCGGCAGCCATCAATTACAGACAGAAGAAGATGGGTTATTACGCTGCACAGGAGCTTTACAAGAGAATGCAGGCATCTCTGGAGACTAAGGAGGAATAAGTGATGGGAAAATATGTATTCGGAGTAGACTTAGGCGGAACCACCGTTAAGCTCGGGCTTTTCGAGACGGACGGAAAACTGCTTGATAAGTGGGAGATACCTACACGTAAGGAAGATAACGGAAGTAAGATTCTTCCCGATATTGCTGCAGCGATCAAAAACAAGATGTCGGATAAAGGCTTAGAGAAGAATGATGTTGTGGGTGTCGGAATAGGTGTTCCGGGTCCCGTGGATGATAAAGGAATCATATATAAAGCAGCCAATCTGGGCTGGGGTAAGTTCTCGGTCAACGAAGAACTTGCAGTATTGCTCGGAGGTATTCCGGTAAAAGCCGGCAATGACGCCAATGTAGCAGCCCTTGGAGAGATGTGGAAGGGCGGCGGAGAAGGTTATTCCAATCTGGTAGCCGTAACCCTCGGCACAGGTGTCGGCGGAGGCATCATAGTTAACGGCCGCATATTGACCGGCGCTACAGGCGCAGGCGGAGAGATAGGCCATATACATCTTGAAGATGATGAGACGGAAAGCTGCGGCTGCGGAAATAAGGGCTGCCTTGAGCAGTATGCTTCCGCAACCGGTATAGCAAGGCTTGCAAGGAAGAAACTTAAAGATACGGATAAGGCCAGCAGCATGAGAAGTCATAAGGAAATATCCGCCAAGACCGTATGGGATGCGGTAAAGAGCGGAGACGAGCTGGCTATCGAAGTAGCCAATGAATTCGGCGAGTATCTCGGAAAAGGCCTGGCAGCTATTGCCTGTGTGGTCAATCCCGAAGTATTTGTCATCGGCGGCGGTGTATCCAAGGCCGGAGAAGTGATACTTAAATATATAGAAGGACCTTATAAGAAATATGTTTTCCATGCCAGCAGGGATACGAAGTTTGCGCTGGCATCCCTCGGAAATGATGCAGGTATCTACGGTTCTGCGAGGATGGTACTTGACTGATGGGACTTTCGCTGCCGGAAAAGCTGAATGAATGCTGCTCTTTGGTAGTGGAAAATGCATCCCTGAAGGAGTATACCACCTTCAGGGCAGGCGGAAATGCCGGAATACTGGCTGTTGTCGATGACGAGGAAGCACTGATAAAGGCGGTTGATATATTGGAAGAAACAGGGACAGACTGGTTCCTTCTCGGAAACGGTTCCAATATCCTGGTGTCCGATGCCGGCTATAAGGGTGTAATGCTGAAACTCGGAACAGGCTTTGAAGAAATAAGAACGGAAAATGGGAATATAATTGCAGGTGGCGCTGTCATGCTGTCAAAGGTTGCCGGAACGGCAGCAAACGAAGGTCTTACGGGACTTGAGTTTGCATCCGGCATACCGGGAACGGTGGGAGGCGCCATTACAATGAATGCGGGAGCTTACGGCGGAGAGATGATCGATGTCGTGAAGGAGGCCCGCATTTATTTTCCCGAAAAGGGCATAAAGACCCTTAAGACAGAAGAACTGCATTTCGGATACAGACACAGCATACTTAAAGAAGAACGCGGTGTTCTTATCTCCGTAGTGCTCAGCTTGCAATTTGGCATAAAAAAAGATATTATAGACAAGGTGAATGAGCTAAGCAGGCTGCGAAGGGAGAAGCAGCCTCTTCAGTATGCTAGCGCAGGATCCACCTTTAAACGTCCCGAAGGAGCATATGCCGGGAAACTGATAATGGAAGCCGGACTGGCAGGCTATTCCTGCGGTGAGGCCTGCGTATCGGAAAAGCATTGCGGATTCGTGATAAATAAGGGAAAGGCTACGGCTACGGATATATATAAAGTGATCAGAGCCGTACAGGAAAAGGTAAAGGAGAGCTCCGGTTACGAACTGGAACCGGAAGTTATACTCCTGGGTGATTTTTCAGAGGAATGATGGACTCATATGAAGAACGGAGGACCGCTCCCAGAGGCAGAAGGAATAAAAAAAGAGGCGGCCCGGTATATTTTGATATCATAGTTATCATAGCGGTTTATCTGACGGTTGCAGGGTATTCGGGACTTAAGGATCTGTATTCGATAGTCCAGCCCGGAACGGTTTTTTATTGTGTATGCCTGGTCACCTCGATAGTGACCAATGCCGCGCCGTTTCTGATATTCATGGTGGCGGGAGCCAAGATACTTCCTAAAGAAGAGACTACGCGATACAACTTAAAACACAGGATATTGCCGCTGCTTCTGTTTTTGCTGATCTTTTCATTTTTGTATTATCAGAATGATGTGAGACTCGGAAGGGATGAGCTGAATCTCGGTAATTTCTTCTGCGATCTGTATGCAAGGGACAGGGTGATCCCTTTTGGCTATGTATACGGTTTCTTAGGTTTTCTGATATCCCTGCCTTTACTGCGTCCCATGGCGCAGAACATGAGGGACAGGGATTTCGTATATCTTTTCATAATGGTGTTTGTGCTGGAAAGCCTGCTGCCCTTTATCGATGATCTGTTCTTCATTCACAGATATGAGCTGAATCCCAATATCAAACTGAACTGGATCGTTAATTATATCGTGGTCTATCCGCTGGCAGGATATTTTGTGCAGCAGCGCGCCGACAGGAAAATGTGTTTTAAAGCGCTGGCCTGGCTGTGGAGCATAACGGTGCTGTGGTTCATCCTTGTGATATGGCGCAGCTATGAATATGTTATGCATACCGAATATATAACAAGCTTTATGGGCTATCACAGCCAGCTTTATTTCCCTATGAGTCTGGCCTTCTTTATAAGTGTCCGGCTTATCTTTGAATCGAAACACAGAAGCAGGATACTCTCGCAGATAGCAGCTACGGGCTATGGCATATATTTTGCGATGGACTTTTTCAATAACAGGGGCGGCGTGTTTGCCGATTGGAGATTTAAGATACTGAATGTAAATTTGGGAATGGGAATGTGGTTTGCCTTTCTGTTGTGGGCATTGATAATCTGCCTGATCACAGGCATTGTTACCTGGATATTACAGCGGCTTTATGCAGCGATCATGAGGAAAGAATAAATGCGTTTTGTAGTTGTTACGGGAATGAGCGGCGGCGGTAAGCGTACTGCCATGAAAATGCTGGAAGACATGGGTTTCTACTGTGTCGATAATCTTCCCGTGCCTTTGATCGAACGCTTCATAGAACTGATAAACACACCCGGCGGAGAGATCACGAAAGTGGCTCTGGGACTGGATGTGAGGGCTGACCAGAATTTTGCCGAAGCAGAAGAAGTTCTGAAACGCATGAATAAAGCGGGCTATCAGATGGAGATCATCTTCATGGATGCCTCGGATGAGATACTGATCAAACGATATAAGGAGACCAGACGCAAGCATCCCGTTTCGGGAGACGGCAGTCTGGAAGACGGTATCAAGAAAGAGAGAAAGATATTAAAGAGCGTAAAAGCTCACGCAGACTATGTTTTCGATACTTCAAGCCTGCTGACCAGAGAACTGAAGGAGGAGATGGACCGCATATTCCTGCAGAATGAGGAGTATAACAGCCTGATAGTCAGGGTTCTTTCTTTCGGTTTTAAATATGGCATACCCAATGATGCGGATCTGGTCTTTGATGTGCGTTTCCTGCCCAATCCTTTCTATATCGATGAACTGAAGAACCTGACAGGTAATGATGCTGCGGTAAGAGATTATGTCATGGGCTTCGAGGAAGCCGGGATATTCCTGGATAAAGTATGTGATATGCTGGAATTCCTGCTTCCCGGATATGTGAAGGAAGGGAAGCATCAGCTGGTGGTGGCCATAGGCTGTACCGGCGGTAAACACAGGAGTGTAACCCTTGCCAACGCTATAGCCAAAAGGCTTAAGAAAAAAGGAAAATACGGACTTACCATTTCGCACAGGGACGAGAGGAAGGTTTGACTTGAGTTTTACTTCCCAGATAAAAGAGGAGATATCGCAGATATCAGACAGCGCAAGGCATTGCAGGCTGGCGGAAATGGCTGCGCTGTGTGTCGCCGAGCTGGAAAGAGAGGCTGACGGCAGCCTTAAATTTAAGGCAGAACAGGCTTTTATCAGACAAACACTTGTAATGCTCCTGACAAAACTATATAATATACAGGATGCGCCGTCGGAGAATGCCAATATCGTTATCCGTGACGGAGCGGAAGAGATAACTGAATCACTGAAGCTTAATGATACGAAAGCCGGCATGGTTTCCGGTCTGCTGCTGCAGCAGAGCTGTTGTAAGCGGGCATATTTAAGAGGTATGTTTTTGTGCGGAGGATCGGTCAGCGATCCGAGAAAAGGATACCATCTTGAGATAGTATGCAGGACCGAAGAGACTGCAGACCAGCTGTGTGCAGTATTTGCGGACTTTGAAGTACAGGCGAGAAAGACCGAGAGAAAAGGCCGGATGCTTGTATATATAAAAGAAAGCGAAGCGATATCCGAAGCGCTGAATATCATTGGCGCTCACAGATCGCTTATGGAGCTTGAAAACCTGCGGATCGAAAAGGATCTGATAAACGATACCAACCGCAGGGTAAACTGTGATACGGCGAATATACAGAAAATGCTGGCTGCTTCGCAAAGGCAGCTTGAAGATATAAGGTTTTTAAAGAAGCGCGGACTTCTTAATTCTCTGCCTGAAGGACTGAAAGAGATGGCAGAAGTAAGGCTGGAGAATCCGGAGCTGAATCTCAAAGACCTTGGAATGCTGATGGATCCACCGATAGGGAAATCGGGTGTAAATCATAGATTGCGCAGGCTCTCAAAGCTTGCAGAAGAGGAGAGGAGTAAATGATGGAAAAAACAGTAATCGTAAAGAATGAAGCGGGTCTCGATCCCGGGCGCATAGCGGTAATGGTGCAGACTGCATGTAAATTCGAAAGTTCGGTGCACCTGAAAAAAGACGACCGTAAGGTAAATGCCAAGAGTATCATGGGTATGATGAATATGGCTGTACCCAAGGGCGGAGAAGTGACCATCATCGCGGAAGGTCCCGATGAAGAGGCCGCTATCGCCGAAATGGAGAAGGAGTTTTAAATAAGTCTTTTCCCTTATTTCATCACAAACATGCTTATATATCCGAGTATCAGCAGATGCACGGGATAAAAGAAGTAAGATAAGTATTTGTGCTGTTTACCGCGCTTCCCGTTATAAAAGAGAATAGGAATGCAGGCTATCAGCGCATACCATTCTCTCGGACTGGAAAGCAGGAGTACAAGGCAGCAGACGGGCATCTGCAGATAGCGCAGGTCTTTCAGCATCCAGGCAGCGCAGATGGCGAGAACACCGACGGAGTGATAATCAGTCTCAAGGAATTCTGCGAGCAGGCAGAAGACGAGAGTGACGCCGAGATCAAGGAAAATATTATAAAGTTTCAGCTTAGCCGTATTCTTAATGATGCGGCTGCTTTTTTTATTCAGCTCATCCATTATCCAGATGGCGATGAAACCAAGGGCAAGGGTAAAGAAGACATTCTGGTATTTCCAATAGAAAAACTTAGTTTTGAAGGCCATATCGAAGGGGATCTCCGAGATAATACCGAATATAAGGAGGCGGATAAGGTAGTTTTTCCTGCTTTTCGTGTGCTGATAGCCTTCAACCAGCAAAAAGATAAAGATAGGGAAAGCGATCCTTCCGATATTCCTTAAGATGTTGTAAGGAAGCTCCTCCATATAGTCAATATGATCTGCGAGATACTGATACTTAACGATCGACGCTCCAATGTGATCGATCAGCATCGTAACGATAGCGAGCCATTTCAGGATCGCCCCGGAAATACCCTTTTTAGTTTCCATTTTTCCTCCATACATACGTCAAATGTCCATACGATTTGCGATTCAATAGCCCAAACGGCTGCGCCGTTTGCCGATATTGCTCAAAAGAACGTCAAATGTCCATACGATCTGCGATTCAATAGCCCAAACGGCTACGCCGTTTGCCGATATTGCTCAAAATCATCCCGGCAAATAAATTTGCCGGGGAGATTTTTCCGCAATATCTTACTACGACCTGCGGTCGTAGGGCTATTTTAGCAGATTCGGCGCTTGGGGACATTTGACTTTATAAATTCCCTCTAAAAAGGGAGGATGCCAGGCTGACCCCGTCGGGTCTGCCTGGCATAAATTATGAAAAAGTTTTGTAATAGTCGTTTTAGGATCGTTGGGTTGTTCCCTTCGATGATTTAATATTACAGTACATATTTGGCAAAACAATGCATATCAGTTTAACGATTCTAAAACGATTTGTGAACAAAATATTAACGTGATTTACATGGTCTCAGGCAGGGGATATTCAACTCCGAAAGTATCAACGCTCATGCTTTTGATACGCTGGTCTTTCAGGGGTTTGTCGTTGTAATCGGTCTGTGTTCCGGCAATCTTATCGATGACCTCGAGGCCCTCAAAAACCTTGCCGAAAGCTGCATAATCGCCGTCCAGATGAGGCGAATCCTTATGCATGATGAAGAACTGGCTTCCCGCTGAGTTGGGCATCATGGATCTGGCCATGGAAAGCACGCCTTTGGTGTGTTTTAAGTCATTTTTGAAGCCGTTGGATGCGAATTCTCCGCGGATGCCGTAGCCGGGGCCGCCCATGCCGGTACCCTGGGGATCGCCGCCCTGGAGCATAAAGCCCTTTATAACTCTGTGAAAGATAAGCCCGTTGTAAAAGCCCTTATTTATAAGGCTGATAAAGTTGTTGACGGTGTTAGGCGCTATCTCGGGATAGAGCTCGGCCTTCATCACATCGCCGTCTTCCATTGTTATTGTTACTACAGGATTTTGTGCCATTAATAATACCTCCGAAATAAGATGCTACGATTATAATATAAAAAGCCGGGAGGAACAACCCCCCGGCTTTTAGCATTCTATGATAGTTTACATACCCATTCCGCGGCCTGCATTGTGTTTCGGCGGTGTCTTGGGACCTATCTGAGCTTCCGGAAGAACTACGATACGTTCTCTGTGTTTTGCCTTGTTGGTGCCCATTTCCTTTTCCATCAGATCGTCGAAAGACATAGCCTTGCCTCTCTTTTCCGCACGGCGGTCTACGGCTTTTTCATTAATAACGATATGATCGGGTTTTGACAGCTCCATAAGAGCCATAGCAGTATTCTTTCTTTCGATGCCGCGACTCGTACTCTTTTCTTTTCCGAATACTTCTTTTTCCGCATAGGCATTTGACGCGTTATAAACGGCTGACAGCGCATCGGTAAGTTCCTTGGTAACAAAAGCATCATCGGTAGGTAATTGTCTTCCGTCGATAATGTCCACATCGGGATCAAAGCCAAAACGCTTGGCAACGCTCATCAGGTTGTCAACAGCCCATTTCATGTGATTGTATTCATCCGAGTTTTTGTGAAAGCGGCTTTCCCCCGCTGCCATTTTACGCTGGAGATCGCTGATGTTATGGAGCTTTTCCTCGAGATCGTTGAAATCTTCGGACTGCCGCTGGGCCATTTTCATGGAGTAACGGTTGGGATCCAGGGCTTCGGCTGTTTTTATATAAGCACTTTTATTGTCGACATATGCAGCGGAAAAACCTTTGCAGGCGAGATGATTGGCTTCAAGCATATCGCAGGCAGTGCCTATAAGGTTGCGGGCTACCTCCATATCTGCGTGATCAAGGTAGTGAGCACCTGCCCAGGCTGTGTTCATGTAGCTGACATTACTGTGAAGACCGTCAGCATCCATGGCTTTTGTCCGCATTGCCATCTGAAGTGAAGAGAGCATGGGACCATAAGGGCCCAGAGTTGCGGCATACATAGGATTGCTGTTTGCCGCTGACACGAGACCTCCTATGATGGCATCCATTTCTTCCCAGGTGTTGGCTTTTTCTGCTTCATCACGGATATTGTATGAGATATCCAGCGTATCGCCTATGGTTATGGTTTCGGGAGCCGGAGCCTCCTCTTTACCTTTCCAGAAATCTCTCTGATAATTATCATCGATAGCTTTAAAACCGGCAGGGTCCAAATCTGACATGTATGAAACTGTAGACAGACAGGCGAATACTTCATCCCCCCAGGTGGGACCGATATGGTCGTAAGAAATATCATTATATAATTGGCCGAGCCAGTCTTTTGCTACGGTCTGCTCTTCGGGCAGATTGTCCATTACGGCTGTCATGAGAGGATAAAGATCCAGCGGATTACGATCCGCAGGCACCTTGTTTCCCCATAAATCCATCAGATCCTGTTTTAATTGTGCGAGTCCTGCCATTTTATTTTCCCCCTATTTGTTTTGAAGTGGTTATATGGATACGTTTCGCATTTATCATATTCTACGAAGCCCCTTCTCTTGCCATGATATCAGCTTGGCAAAATAATAACATAACAAGTGATGCAAAAGTGAAGCAAATAGAAAAAAAATTAAAAAATTTTTTTGCTTCGCTTTTGCTACGCTTAATGTGTTATCTTTTGGAAAAGGTCACGCCGGGAGCGTGCCGACAGTATGAACAAAATTAAGTGGGGGAATGTTATGAAAAAAATATCACAGAGTACAGTACAGAGCGCAGATTCTGAAGAACTTAAAAAAGAAGCAAAGAAGCTGCTTAACTTTGAAACTTCCGAAATATGCAAGGATATGATAGTAAGCGAACTGATCAGGCAGGAGATCAAAAGAAGATATGAGCGTTCCGCGATCAGATTACTGATGTGGAAAAAAAGCGCACATAAGAGAGATCTTACACCTGCACATTAAATGAAGGCATTGCCGATGCTGCAGGAGACATACCTGCACTCATACCCGGCATTGAAGCAGAGATATCCATGTGGTGTTTTACCATACCTTTAAGATAATCAAGATCGGCTTTTATCAGGGCTTTCTCCTCGGAGGCCCTGTGTTTGCGTTTAAGATCTTCCAGATCTTCCTTACTCATATGAGGATCGATGATCTCCATGTTTTCAAGCATTTCCATAGCTTCTTCCAGTTCTTTGAGTTCATCTTCCCCTATTTCCGAAATCAGTTTGTTAAGATCCGCGATCATTTCGTCTGATACTTTGGCGCCGCTTTCTCTTATCTCATCCATAGTATCGGAGATCTGTTTCTGACGCTCATCAAAGATCGCATCTTCCTGTTTGCTGATTTTTTCTTCCTCAGCGGATACCATGGAATTTTTAAGCTCGTTCGCAGCTTCCTCCTGCTGTTCATAACGCTCATCGCGTTTTTGGGTTATCTGAGCAAGTTCTTCCTGTTCCAGATGATGCTTTTTCTTTTTTGCAACCATCTCCATGCGTTTTGCATGGGTGAGCGCAAGCTGCAGCTCTTCCGGATCACCATCGCCTGCAGCGATCTTGCGCTGCATTTCCAATACCTTTCTTTTAGCGGTGATAACGGCCTTTCCTGCGCTTGTGGAAGTTTTAGCCTGACGTATCTTTGATTCAACTTCTTTACTGTTGTAATTTACAGGTTTTTCGACTTTATCATCATCTTCTTTTTCTGCCATGGCAGACTGTTCAAATAAAGTCTTTATGCGATCCTGAGTGGAGTTTTCATTCTGTTCTTTTGAAACTGATCTTTTTAATTCACGCAGCTGTTGGCGCAGTTCCCTGGCCTGATTTGCTTTTTCTTCTTCGGCTCTGTCAGCCAGATATGTAGAATAAGAAGCAGCAGCTGACTGTTCCCTTGAGATACCTGTGCTTTTACGCACAGCTTCGGTATTCGGAATGCTATTCCGCATCACAGCCGTATATTGAATTTGTGAATTGATCGAGATGCTCATTCTGAAATCCTCAACCTCTGAAATCTATATGTGTGCCTACCATGCGTTCGGCATCGGTCATGACACGTTCGGAAACACTGCTGTAAGAATAACTCTGCACTTTTGAAAGCAGTTCTTCAAAAGAATCGGCTTCTTCTATACGTTCTTCTCTGGCTTCTTTTTCTGCTTTCTTCTTTTCTTTGGCTTTCAGTTCTTTCTTTTCTTCCGCTTTCTTTTCCAGTCGTTTCTTTTGCAGATCGCTTGCTTTCTCTATAGTGGCGAAGAATTTTTCAGTGCCGTTTGAGTCAACGGACATACCGAAGTTCTTAATGTTTGCGCCGCTGCTTGCCAGACTGTTCTTGGCCTCGGTAAGCTTGTTGGAAGCCATGGCGATGATCCCCTCGTATTTATTGCGGAATGATTCATCTTCAGCCATGCGTTCAATCTTCTCATCATCAATGAGAACTACCATTTTACCGGCATTTCCGTAAGCCGCCGCATTCTGCTTAACCTGTTCCTTCATGTCTTTGCTGACGGCTATGAATTCCATGTTATGAAACTTTGATTTCAGCGTATCATAATAAGCCTTCGCTTTATCCGAAAGCTGAACATCGCCTATGGTATAGCCGTATTCGGTTTTACGGGGAACGAGAGAACTCTTTTCATCTATGGGAGACCAGGCTTTGGTCTCAACTTTTGATGAGCTGCTTTCTTTAGCGCTGTCAGCTGAAGCCGAACGCGCTTTTAAAGGATCGCCTGCGCGCTCCGTGCCGGTACTTTTTGTTTTAACGGAATAATAATTCTTCTGATATGCAGATGCGCCCTGTAATCCGGTCATGCCCGCTACCTCCCTGTAGATGAAATCGAAATCCTTTTCGATAAAAATACTTCAATCTTTATATCGGCAGTGTCTTTTATAAAACTTATAGTTCATAAAATTTTTTTTCTGCGATAAATGTCGCTTCTCATGCGACCATAGGGATAAAAGTTTTTCATATACTTACTTCAGAACATAAATAAAGCAGGCCGTTAAGCGGCAGAAAGAGAGGCAGGTTATGAAGAAAGGTTTAACAGAGATAGTTTTTATCCTTGATCGCAGCGGATCCATGTCAGGTCTGGAAGCAGATACCATCGGAGGATACAACTCCATGCTTAATAAGCAGAAGAAAGAGGAAGGAGAAGCGCTGATCTCAACGGTACTCTTTGATGACAGAACGGAGATACTGCATGACAGAAAGTCTTTGAACACCGTTAAAGAGATCACTGACAAAGAGTATTATGTCAGAGGCTGCACGGCCCTTCTCGACGCAGTAGGCGGAGCGATTCACCATATCAGCCACATCCAGAAAGAGATGCCTAAAGAGGACAGACCGGAAAAGACACTGTTCATCATCACCACCGACGGAATGGAGAATGCCAGCAAAACGTATTCTTATGACAAGGTGAAGAAGATGGTGGAGAAGAAGAAAAAGAAGGATCACTGGGAGTTTGTTTTCCTAGGAGCCAATATCGATGCGGTAGAGGTGGCAGGAAGATTCGGCGTGGCAGCAAACAGAGCAGTCAGATACGAATGTGACAGTGAGGGAACGCAGCTTAATTTTGATGTAATGTCAAAGATGGTCAGCTGTGCAAGGGCCTGCGGCAGCGCAATTAAGATGGAAGAGGCATTTGACGCTGATGAGATGTTGGCTCCGATACAGGAAGATTATAAAAAGCGTCACAGAGCCTGAAAACAGCGCAAACCCATATCTTGTGGAAAAAAGTTGATGCAGGACTATCTCTTGCCCCGGTTGTGTAGATTTTGCTTGGAATTGTGCATAGTGACAAAAATTTCGCGCAAATATTTAGTGGAAATCATTTAAAAATGATAGTATTATTAAATCGAAGCTGATATAGCAATATCTTATCACGGGGGAGTAATTCTGATGGCAACGATTTTTGACAAGGCTAAACAACTCGCAACCAAGATCACAGATGAGATCAACAAGGATAAGTGGGACTCGAACTGTATCAATACAGCGCTTTTTAACGATCAACCTTATACCAAGATACCTGATAAGCCCGCTGTTGCCGATGGTCCCGACATAAATGTGATCCCGTTCAGTGACAAGGGAAGTGCAGCCCCCGCCTTTGATCCTTTAGGAGGCAATGACAGGCCTAAGGTAAAGGAAACGTCCATACCGCCTGTAGTGCCTTCGGCACCGGCATCGCAGCCGGCACCGGCTCCCGCATCTAACACAGGATATGTTAAGCCGGTATTTAAGTCCCGTTTCGGCGGACCCGGCGGCAGCGGATATTCTACTTCAAAGGTACCTAACAGCGGCGGCCTGCGTTCCTTATCGGATCTGCCGGTTGTTGACAGGTCCCAGGCTATCAGCAGTATAGGAACGATGGAAGCCAACAGGTTACTGGCAGAACAGGCTGAAAAAGAGAAACAGGCTCAGGCTGCCAAAGCAGCGGAACCGGTTGAAGCAGCAACTCCCGCGCCTGCCAAAGAGGAACCTGAAGTTAATGCCGCAGCACCTGCTGCATCAACAAATGAATGCTGTTATTACGTTCTGGTAAAACATACAAAAACTTTTCCGGCTGTCGGTAGCTGTGTAATGATGCGAATGTGCGACAGTAAATATGTATGGACGGATGAGGCAGGTGAAGACCAGAAACCCAAATATAAGATTTGTCCGAATTGCGGAAAGAGGGCAGGCTACACGGAAACAGAAATGGATTGATAAAAGACCGGGGGACAAACCCCCGGCTTTTGATGATAGAAAGGGGCAGGAATTTTGACGGATTATAATATCGGACACCAGCAGATAGACAGATGGATAGACGGCGTAAGTTATGAAGTTGCTTTTTGGAGTTCTTATCTGGCTTCCGATCAGCATAAAACACAGATATTATCACATCTTTCCTCTAAAGAAGATATACAGCAGCCGCTGGGAGAGTTCGATCCTGCAGTACTTAATGAGGATTTCAAAGTGCTGGATGTAGGCTGCGGCATGGCATACCACAACTGTCCGTATATTAACGGACACAAGATAGATCTGCATTATGTGGATCCCCTTGCTTTCTTTTATAATGATATTGCAAACGCAAGAGGCGTGGCGCTTCCGAAGATAGAGTTTGCAATGGTCGAATATCTTTCTTCTTTTTATGAAAAAGGCTCGGTATCGCTGGTGCTGATACAGAATGCTCTGGATCACTGCTTCCAGCCGGTAAGGGGTATACTTGAAAGCATGAAACTGCTGAAGACCGGGGGCACACTTTACCTCTTCCATCATAAGAATGAAGCCGAGCACGAGAACTATATAGGTTTTCATCAGTATAATATCGATCTGAAGGACGGAGCGCTGACTATCTGGAATAGAGAAGCAAGTTACAATATCAACGAACTTCTTGCAGGCTGTGCCCATGTGGAAGTCGAAGAGATTAACGATCACATCCGCGCACGCATCATTAAGGATAATGACGATATCCCGGCTACCCAGTCCGATGATATACCTGTTCTGGCAGAACAGATAATGTACTGTATCTCGCATCTCATGGACACTTCATATACCGGAAAGATACAGAAAAACGCCCGCAGACAGAAGCTGCTGCATGCGGTCGCTTCCAAGGTGCCTTCAGGCCTGAAGGAAAAGATCAAGGCAATGAAAAAGTAAAAATGAGGATGATCAGATGAAAAACAGATTCAGATGTATATTATCTGCCGGCGTGGCAGCAGTATTCCTGCTGACGGCCTGCAGGAATGCGGATACAGTTACACCGAAGGCAGAGCCGACTGTGGCAGTTGAAGCCACACCGGTTCCGACTGCGGAAGCAGAGCCTACTGAAGAAGCAAAACCTACCGAAGCACCCACGCCGACTGAGGCTCCGGCAGAAAACAACGGTCTCGTGGATTATCATATTGCAATAAAGGCATCAGTTCCGGAGAATGAAGCCCTGGCTTTCACGAGGGATATGAGAATAGGATGGAATCTCGGAAACTGTTTTGATGCACATGACTGTGGATGTGCGGATGAAATGGATTATGAGACAGCATGGTGCGGTGCAAAGGTTACGAAGGAACTCATACACAGCATGAAGGAAGCGGGTTTCAACACTATACGCGTTCCGGTTTCCTGGCACAATCATATAGATGCGGATAACAACATCAGTGAGAAATGGATGAACCGCGTGGAAGAAGTAGTAGGCTGGGTAATTGACGAAGGCATGTATGCGATAATCAATATCCATCATGATGACGATCAGTTCTATCCGTCCTATGATAAACTGAATGCTTCAAAAAAATATGTAAAAGACATATGGACGCAGGTGGCTGACCGTTTTGCGGATTATGATGAGCATGTCATCTTTGAGACACTGAATGAGCCCAGACAAGTCGGCAAAGACTATGAATGGTGGATAAACGATAAGGAAGCGGATTATGCAAAGGAGAGTTTTGACTGCATAAACCAGCTGAACCAGATCGCAGTGGATACCATAAGGGCTGACGGCAAGGGACACAACGGCGACAGATACATACTGGTGCCCGGATACTGCGCGGCTCCCGAATTTGAGACATATAAGGACTTTAAGATACCCGATGATACTGCGGATAACCGCATCATCATTTCGGCGCATGCCTATACGCCTTATGATTTCGCGCTTAACAAAGGCGGCACGAAAGAGTTTTCCATCAGCGGACAGAAAGGTACCGGAGATATCGATTCCTTTATCAGAAAGCTGCACGGAAGTTTTATCATAAAGGGCATACCCGTGGTGATAACCGAATGGGGATCACTTGATAAGGATAATCTTGATTCACGACTTGACTTTGCGGCATACTATATTGTAACGGCAGCTAATTACGGTATACCGACAGTTCTTTGGGATAACAATGCATATAAGACCGACGGTGAGAATTTCGGTATCATCAACAGAGCGACGCTGGAATGGATTTTCCCTGAGATAAAGGATCAGCTGATCTATTCCGCAGAGCTCGGATGGGGAGAGTGAAATATGCAGTACAGAAAAGATAAGAAAGGCGAAGACATTTCCATACTCGGCTACGGCTGCATGCGTTTTTCCAGAAGCGGTGCGTCCATAGATGTGGAGAAAGCCGGAAAAGAGCTGATGGCAGCACTGGATGCGGGTGTCAATTATTTTGATACTGCATATATCTATCCGGGAAGTGAAGCGGCACTCGGTGAGATAATGGAAAAATATCAGTGCAGGGACCGCATGAAGATAGCGACAAAGCTGCCGCAGTATCTCATTACGAATACCACACAGATAGAGAAGTATTTTCAGGAGCAGCTGACGAGACTTAAGACAGATCACATCGATTATTATCTGATGCATATGCTTACGGACGTTGCATCCTGGAGAAAGCTGGTGGCTCTGGGCATCAAGGACTGGATAGAAGAGAAGAAGAAAAGCGGAGCCATAAGGAATCTGGGATTTTCCTTCCATGGCAATTCCGATATGTTCATACAGATCCTTGATGATTATGACTGGGACTTCTGTCAGATACAGTACAACTATCTTGACGAACATACTCAGGCCGGTGTTAAAGGCCTGAAAGCTGCCGGAGAAAAGGGAATCCCCGTGATCATCATGGAACCGCTGAGAGGCGGTAAGCTGGTGGATATGCTTCCCGAGAAGGCAAAGAAACATATCGCGCAAAACGAGCGTAAATATACGCCTGCAGAATGGGCATTCCGCTGGCTGTGGAATCAGCCTGAGGTTACCTGTGTGCTGTCAGGCATGAATTCCATGGAAATGGTACAGGAGAACTGCCGTACGGCTTCGGATTCTACGCCGGGCATGTTCACAGAGGACGACTTCAAGCTGATCGGAGAAGTAAAGGCAATGATACAGGAAAATATCAAAGTAGGCTGTACCGCCTGCCGTTACTGTATGCCCTGTCCGAAAGGTGTGGATATTCCCGCCACATTCCAGTTTTATAATGAGATGTATACGGAAACAAAGAGCTCGGCACGTGCCAATTATATGCAGGTGGTCGGAGCCCGCAAGGAAGCTGCGTTCGCTTCGCAGTGCATAGAATGCGGTAAGTGCGAACAGCATTGCCCGCAGCATATTCCTATCCGTGAGAAATTAAAAGAAGCGGACAAAGCACTGCGTCCGCTTCCTTTCAAACTTATAATCGGCGGTTACCGAAAATTCATGATGCGTAAGAGTTAATTCTCCCCGCAAGGCTTCTCCCCGGTGGGGAGAAGCTGTCAGCCTCAGGCTGACTGATGAGGGGTTACTCTGTCTTTACTCCCTCAAGTCCATTCACCGTGATGTTCTTATTAACCTTTGCATCATAGGTGCTTGCTCTCATTATCTCGGTGAAATCCACACCTGTTGCTTCGGTCATGGTATCGAATACCTGCTTCATGACTACGGGCATGTTACCGGAGATCTGTGATACTCCGCTGCCGTCCGTACCGCCACCATAGATACTTACCTTATCGATAGCGGCGAGAGGTTTGGAAACTTCTGCTGCCATCTGGGGCAGGATGTTTACCATCATCTCGATAACGGCTGCACCGTTGTACTTCTTGTAAGCATCGGCCTTCTTCTCCATTGCTTCTGCTTCTGCAAGACCCTTAGCCCTGATAGCCTCAGCCTCTGCAACACCCTTTGCGGTGATACCGGCTGCTTCCTGCTCTGCTGCGTATCTTGCTGCATCTGCCTTTGCCTTCTGAGCTTCTGCTGCTTTTTCCTGCTCGTATTTCTCAGCTTCTGCCTGTCTCTGACGCTGAACAAGTTTAGCTTCTGCTTCCTTCTCAGCTTTGTACTTTTCTGCATCGGCCTGTCTCTCGATCTGTGCTGAGAGTTCCTGCTGACGAACGATGACTTCGCGCTGTTTCAGTTCTGCTTCTCTTTCTGCCTTAGCGATCTGTACGTTGACGGTCTCTGCCTCGATGACTTTGGCCTGTTCCTGTTTCTGTATCTCGTAAGCAGCATCAGCTTCTGCACGCTTGATATCTGCGGTTACCTTCAGTTCTGACTTTCTGATATCCAGTTCGTTGTTCTTCTGAGCTATCTGGGTCTCAGCGGAGATCTGAGCGTCGTTTGCTTCTTTCCTTGCGGAAGCCTGTGCAACAGCGATTTCCTTTTCTGCGTTTGCTCTGGAGATCTCAGCGTTCTGACGGATGGCTACGGTGTTTGCGATACCGAGGTTCTCAATTACACCAAGGCCTGCATCGTCGATGTTCTGGATATTGAAGGAAACGATCTCAAGTCCCATCTTAGCCATATCCAGTGCTGCGTTTTCCTGTACCATTGCTGCGAAAGTTTTACGGTCGTTCATGATGTCAACCAGCTTCATGGCACCGATGATCTCACGCAGGTTACCTTCAAGTAC
>JAEEIK010000129.1 GCA_016281335.1 Lachnospiraceae bacterium
AGCCGATGATCGCAACTGTCATCCCCTTGATAGCGTCAAGATTGCAGTCTTCCTGATAATAGATCTTTGCCATTTTTATTTTCCTCCTGGATAATTATAAAATGGGGAATATCCCCGGATTAACATATTAATCGAGATGGACAACGTCCTTGGTTCCTCTGGTGAGTCCCGTGATGCCGGTCCTTGCAAGCTCCAGTATATTGTAATTGCCGAGCAGTCCCAAGAATGCCTCTATCTTCGACTGGTTACCTGTAAGCTCGATGATCATGCTCTCCTCGCTTACATCTATGATGTTGGCCCTGAATATATTGGCGATGGAGATCACGCCTTCCCTGGTCTTATCGGTCACTTCTACTTTTATAAGACAGAGTTCCCTGTATACTGACTCATCCGGCTCCAGAACCTTGACGTTCCTTACATCTACAAGCTTCTCCACCTGTTTTTCTATCTGGTCGAGTATCTCATCATCACCGGAAGTGATGATCGTGATCCTCGAATATCTGGGATCAGCCGTCACGCCTGCGGTAATAGACTCGATATTATATCCTCTTCTGGAAAAAAGTCCGGATATACGGCTTAATACTCCGTAAGTATTGTCTGCCAAAAGCTGAAACACTTTCCTGTTCATCTGCATCCTCCGTCAGAGTTGTTTTACTCGCAAAACTCCTATAAATCTATCACCAATCTTCCCAAAAGTCAAATTAATTGTATATTCCGAAAGCCGCTTTATTCTGTCTTGCCATAACTTATCGCGGATGCAATTCTTATCACAACTTATCATAACTTCATTTTATCTGAATTTAGTCCCGGATCCGCTGCTTTTAAGTTCCCGCTTGTTTTTGTACATATTATCATCGGCGCGCTGCTGGCATTTAAGGAAGCTGTCCTTATCACCCATGAATCTGTCGTAGCCAATGCCCATGGAGATCAGATAGGGCTTATTCTCTTTTTCGCATCTGCCGTAAACGTTTTCCCTGATATTCCCGATCATTTCCGTCAGTTCTTCTTCGTCTGACACATGGGCTATCATGATAAATTCATCTCCGCCATAGCGTCCGAGGAATACCGGGAAACTGCGGCTGCGTACCGCATCCATCAGTGCTGCCGAAATAAGTACCAGCGCCTTATCGCCTTCTGCATGTCCGCATCTGTCATTGATCTTTTTGAAATCATTGATATCCATCATCACCACGTAGTCCTGTTTTCCTTCCATACGAAGATTGGAGTTCTGCGAGGTGTAACGCTTCAGCTGCGCCCTGTTATTCAGTTTTGTCAGGGGATCGGTGGATATCTGACTGTCCATTGACTGTATATAGAAAATGATCATGATGACCGTGGAACTGAAACAGAATATCGGAAGTGACGGCATTATCAGCATCTGTGCCGATCCGCCGGCCAGCACCATAAGCGGGAAAAAGCCTATAACAAGGTGTTTTTTCTTTTCCACTTTGTTCTCTTCTCTGATCGCCGCCTTTACCGCATAAATAATGACAGCCATCAGATATACCGTGGGTACCGCTACAAGAAAACAGTCAAATACCCTTGTACTTTTCAGCTGTTCGTTGACAAGTATATGCGGATCGACAAGATAGGTTATTATCAGCGCTATTGTAGCCAGGATAAAAGGAAGACTTAAAAGGATGCGGACTGCCGCGTCGTTTCTGTTGGGTATCTGCTCGACCGCCAGCACATACAAAAGCCAGGTATATATGATCATCGTCATTATCACATAATTGGCAAAGTTGGTTATCAGAGAACTTGCAAGTGACGGAGCAAGTACTCCGGAATCATAAGCCGCCCAGATGGAATCGGAAATAAAATACGCAAAAAATGCCAGGAGAGCATGATCATATTTCAGCTGCTTCTCCTGCCTGTCAATGCTCATCCTGTCATTCGCGAGCATGATGCCGAAGATCACGGCCCCTACTATATTTGAAGATGAATAATAGATAAAATACTGAAACAACTTCCGAACTCCCTTTACTTTCTGATCCGTATGTTTGTAATGGCACACTGATCACCGCTGAGTGCCATATAGATCTTGGGGGTCTCTACATCTATTCTTGTAATGCTCTTTAAACTTATGCCTTCATTTACGGTAAGTACCGTAACCGTATTATCCTTTTTCTGCAGTTTTACAACGCATTCAACGCCTGCCTTCTGCTTCGCTTTCCACACATCCCAGCCTTCAAATTCCTCATCCTTGTTTACCGATATCTTGGAAACCACACCCTCGTGCATCTCCCAGCCCTCGCCGTCCATTCGCATCAGGGCAAATTCCTTGAATCCGGGGCCGCCCATCTTGCCGTCCTCCGAATAGTACAGGATAACAAAAGGACAGTGCCACAGAAGTCTTGCCGTAGGAAGGCTCATGCTGTGAAGATCGACCTCCATGCTGCCGTCTATCTCCACGCCTTCCGATGCTGCAGTCCTCCAGCCGTCTATCTGTACATTGGGTATGTCTCCCTCAGGTCCGTCTATAAAGCTTATCTCTTCGGCTATTCTCGGAATATAGTCTTTGCCTATCAGTTCCTCTGCCTTTTCTATCTGTACATCATAGATACGGCAGTGTTCGCCCGTAAGACCGAGATAAGCATATCTTGTACTGTCGGGAAGAGCAAATATCACCTGTTCCCTTTCATCACCGTCACAGACGGTTATCATGACATGGTCCCTGTATTTTACGGCTTCCAGCTCATAAGCCGAGCCCTTTGCTCCCAGTACGGTACTTTTTTCATCCTTACTCTTTGTTACCTTTACCTTCCTGACGCCCTCATCATTTACGCTTAAGTCATGATCTATCTCGCCGTAGACATAATAGATCATCTCCTTGTCTTTGCCGTCTTTTTCGTGAGTACGTCCGTCCAGTGAGTCAAAGAGCAGGAAGGTCGGTCCCCAGTTACCTGCTCTGTAGTTCTCCGAAGGTTCACAGCGCAGGCTGATCTTTGTGATAGCGGGATCGAGCATGATGCCTTCCGAAACGGCGGATCTGCGCTCCTCGGATACGACTTCGCTCCTGCCCGCAAGTCCTTTTATCTCGTCACGTTCCTGCATCATATACTCTTCATCCATATCCAGAAGATGCAGCATCATCCTGGCAAATTTCGGATCAAACTGTGTCTCTATACCTTTTACCAGTTCCTCCCTTACCATCTGCTGGGGTATGGTCTCCCTGTAACTTCTCTTCGAAGTCATGGCATCATAGGCATCGGCAACCGCGATTATACGCGCTATCTCGGGTATATCATCTCCTTTAAGTCCCTCGGGATAACCTCTCCCGTCATATCTTTCATGATGATAATTGGCACCTATGCTTAGATAAGGAGACTCACTGATACTTGAAAGTATCTGCTTTCCGATAACGGGATGACGCTTGATCTGTGCATATTCCTCGTCGGTGAGCTTTCCGTTCTTATTGATTATACGGTCATCTATGCCTATCTTTCCGACATCATGGAGCAACCCGGCATAGTACACCTCTTCGCACTCTTCTTCGGTCTTTCCTGACAGTCTTGCGATCTTTTCGGAATACTCCGCCACACGTGCGGAATGTCCTCTGGTATATGAATCCTTGGCATCTATGGCACTTGCAAGCGCTTCCGCCGTCTGCTTGAACATGTGGTCAGTCTTTTTCTTCTCTTCTTTCAGATATTCAACTTCCTTGTCATTGAGTTCGAGAAGACGCCGGCTCATATCCACCAGAGCGAAGACATAAACTATCTCGACTGTTGCAACAATGGTTATATTGATAAGTGAGATCCCATAGGTAAAGAACTGCACGATACCTGCAAGAAAAGGAAGAAAGGTAAACAGAAAGAGAGATACCGCTATACCGGTACTTATCCTTCTGATGTACTGGATGATGACACTGAGCTGTATGCCCACCGCTACATAAAGGAAAATGAAACTCACGAGAACGCCGGGACCTCTGTGATAGATATTGGCCTCATCTATGTAATAATAGAAGCCTGTACGCTCCGAAATAATGACCATTACCAGACCCACGAGCAATATCCAGCTTACGGCCTGCAGTCTTCTCGGCTTTTTCTTAAGTCCGCCTTCATCGGTATACAGATCTTCAAGATAGAAATTAAAGATCAGTGTCTCGAAGATGTTCATAAAGAAAACGACAAAATTCGATACCCTCACCATCACAAAGCCGAGCTCACTCAGATTGCCTCTGTAAATGTAGGCATATCTGTCCGCTATAAGAAGCAGCATGGCTCCTATTTCAAGAGAGAAAAGTATGATCCTGCGCTTAACACTGGTATTGACCATCAGCCAGACAAAAAAGGCAGTCAGTCCGCATATCCCGCTCAGCATCAGCATCAGATTGAGTTGATACGTCCTGATAAGATCAAACATATATCGTCCATCTCCTCATGCAGTAGATTTGTAGTTAACCGAATTTCCGAAAAAAAATTATATCACAAAAGCTCTGCTGAAACCAGTTTTTTCATACACTTATCTCACCATTCAGGATGGCTTTATAGTCCTTCAGATTTCTGCGCAGAAGCTCCGGAGTATCGAGCCCGTAAGGACATTTGCTCTTACACAGTCCGCAGTCGATACATTCCTCGATCTTAAGCATATGTCCCTGCCATTCTTCCGACAGGAAATTGGCTGAAGGCGCCCTTCTTATCAGCTGCGCCATCCTTGCGCAGTTATTGATCTGTATCCCTACGCTGCAGGGCATGCAGTATCCGCAGCCCCGGCAGAAATCTCCCATCAGGCTCTCTCTGTCTTCTTCTATGAAAGCCCTTATCTGATCTGTCATGCTTATCTCTTTATCAAAATATGACAGCCACTGATCCAGTTCCGTCTCCCTCTGTACACCCCATATGGGCAGCGCGTCATACTCCGTCATAAAGGCCATGCAGGCATCCGAATTCGTGAGAAGTCCTCCTGCTATGGCTTTCATAGCTATAAAGCCCATATCCGCTTTTACGGTATTGCGGACCAGGTCGATCTCCCTGTCGGAAGCCAGATAGGAAAAAGGAAACTGCAGGGTTTCATACAGTCCGCTCTTAACTATCTCCTCTGCTACCGCTATCAGATGGGCCGTGATGCCTATATGCCTTATCTTGCCCGCTTCCTTTGCCTTCAGCATCTCTTCATACATGCCGGTCCCGTCCCCTGGTTTATAACACTGCGGGACACAGTGGAACTGGTATATATCAAGATAGTCCGTCTTAAGATTTTTAAGCGTGGTGTCCAGATCCTCCCTGAATTTTTCGGGAGTCTTAGCCTGGGTCTTCGAGGCTATGAATATCTTATCCCGCATGCCCTCAAAGGCAGCACCCATTTTTTCTTCGGAATCCGAATACGCTCTTGCGGTATCAAAAAAGACCATGCCTCCTTCATAAGCTTTTCTTAAAAGCTTAACTGCATAGTCCCTGTCAACACGCTGTATCGGCAGAGCGCCAAATGCATTCTGGGGCGTTTCTATTCCCGTTTTCCCGAGTACTATCTTTCTCATCCGATACCTCCTGTTTAATCTGACTCCAATGTTTCAAACCGTTTTCATCCCGCTAAAGACCATGATCCTCAGACATTCCCCTCGTAAACATATTTAAGTTTTTTTCTGGCCACTTCAGCCAGTCTATACACTTTGCCCACTTCCGTAGGCATTCTGTCCGAATAAAGGCTTCTCGGGAAAAATCTAGTTACATGAAGAGCTATGCTTTTCCCGGAAGACAGTTCCAGCTCATGCACCCAGTCTGACAGCTCCTCCATCTCTTCGTCACTGTCATTTTCATCGGGGATTATCAGTGTTGTGAGTTCAACATGACAGAAAGAAACCGCCTTAACGATAAATTCCTTAACCGCTGCAAAGTCACCCTTCAGCACGTCTCTGTAGTATTTCTCATTAAAGCATTTAAGATCTATGTTCATCGCATCGATATACAGACTTAATTCATCAAGTATTTCCGGCATTACCGAGCCGTTTGTCACCAGCACATTCTTCATGCCTGCTCTTTTTACCAGCTTTGCGGCATCCCTTACATATTCATATGAAACCAGCGGTTCATTATAGGTATAGGCTACACCTATATTACCCCTGTTCTTATATCTGACTGCAACCGAGCACAGCTCCTCAGGAGATACATATTCACCCTCAGGCTTATTTCTCCCGTCCGCCAGGGATATCTCCACGTTCTGGCAGAAAGGGCATTTAAGATTACAGCCGTAACTCCCCACTGAAAGTATCAGACTTCCGGGTTCAAACCTGTAAAGCGGCTTCTTCTCAATCGGATCCAGGGCCAGGCTCGTTATCATTCCGTAATTGTCCGCAACACTCTTTCCTTCACGGCACACTCTCGCCCTGCAGGCTCCGACCTCACCCTCATTCAGTTCACAATGCCTGAAACAGACCTCACAAACTGCCATTTCAGTCTTCCATGCACTTCTGGAGTGCCAATGTCCCGGTGCGTGCCACTTCAACGATGGACACCTGGGAAAGCATGCTGAGCATCAGACGTATCTTTTCAGGCGAGTCGCAGATCTGTATCATCATGAGTTTTTCGGACATATCTACGATCTCGGCTTTCATGACTTCGCAGGTCTCCATGATCTCCCTGCGGTTTCCTTTGTTGTATTTAACCTTTATAAGCATCAGCTCTCTTGTAACGGCCTTGCTCTCTTCAAAGGTCTTGACTTTTATGACATCCAGCTTTTTGTTAAGCTGCTTTTCTATCTGTTCCAGAGTCTGCTCCGTGCCGGAACTCATGATGGTCATAAGCGATACCGCATTGTCATCGGTCTCACCTACTGCAAGAGAATCTATATTGAAGCTGCGGCGGGAGAACAGGCCTGCAACCTTACAGAGTACACCGGACCGGTTTTCTACAAGTACTGAGAATATCCTTTTCATAAGCCCCTCCTTTATACAAGATCCATGGGATCTATGATGCATTCCATGAGACAGGATTCGTCGCCGGCAAGGAATTCATCTATCTTTTTATCAGCGCCGTTCATATCATTTACACGTATGAACTTCATTCCGTAAGCGGCTGCGATATTTTCCAGATCCGGACTTCCCGACAGATCTACCACCGAGTATCTGTCCTTAAGTGAGAAATGCTGATACTGGCGCACCATGCCGAGATAATTGTTCTTGAGAACTATGATCTTGACCTTGATACCGTACTGACGCATCGTGGCAAGTTCCATCATGGACATCTGGAAAGAACCGTCACCGCATACTGCCACCACCTGTCTGTCAGGTGCAGCCATCTTTGCTCCCATGGCCGCAGGTATGGAATATCCCATGGTTCCCATGCCTCCGGTGGTCATAAATCTTCCGTTCTTTACCACGTGGTATTTGCAGGACCATATCTGGTTCTGCCCCACATCGGCAACATATACGGCATTGTCCTTCATCTTCAGTGAAAGACTCCTGATAAAAGCTGCGGGATCCACATATGCTGGATCCGGATTTCTGAGCACCGGCATCTCCGTCTTATAGGTATTCAGGGTATTGATCCAGTCTTCAAAATCACCGTCGATCTCATATTCGGCGATATCGTTAAGTATGGACTTCGCATCTCCGACGATGGGTATGGTGGCGCCCGCATTCTTTCCTATCTCTGCGGGATCCACGTCGATATGTATCAGCACCGTGTCCTTCATGACACGCTCGGGCTGGTTCACGGCACGGTCGGCAACCCTTGCGCCTATCATCATGATCAGGTCGGCTTCCTTCATAGCCCTGTTGGCCCAGGGCCAGCCGTTATTTCCCACCATTCCGAAATAAAGGGGATGGTCGGTAGGCATCACTCCTATACCCATCATCGTGGACACTACCGGGATACGGTATTCCTCGA
>JAEEIK010000130.1 GCA_016281335.1 Lachnospiraceae bacterium
AGCATCGGAAAAAGCAATAATGGGAAGCTTTGTTACTTCGGAGAATTTCGTTTCAATTAAGAAAGACCTGCAGAGACGTTTTCATATCGATATTCCCGGTACAGGCGTCGTGTTCCTGATACCGCTGTCATCCATAGGAGGAAAGAAACAGCTGAGCATACTATTAGGATCCCAGGAATATGTAAGAGGAGAAGAAAGTGTTATGAAGAATACCGAGACCGAACTGATAGTAGTCATTGCTAATAACGGACATACGGAGACCATAATGGATGCTGCAAGAAGCGCCGGCGTAAGAGGCGGCACCATCATCCATGCCAAGGGAACCGGCGCACAGGGCACTGACAAGTTCATGGGTATGGTCATTGCCGAGAAAAAGGAAATGCTTTATATGGTAGTGAATTCCGCAGACCGCGATAAAGTCATGCGCGCTATCATGGACAGCTCCGGCTTACGCACCGAAGCACAGGCAGTGGTGTTTTCACTGCCCGTTTCCGCTACGGCAGGCATGAGGCTGGCTGCCGATAATGATGATTGATCATTCGTATTCGTAATTCAGAAGAGAACCGTCCCTGCCGCTGACATCAATGATAAAGAGCCTGTCCCTGCCGTTATCATCGCTTATCACATATCCGTTGTGGGGAGTATCCCCGGGGAAGTTCATACCCGCACAAAGAGGTTTATCCGGTGTCAGCTCATCAAGCTTGAATTTTTCCTCATATAAGAACTCCACATGACCGTTCTCATCCACATCTTTCATGAACAGCTCCACTATCCTGAAATTCTTTACTGTCTTATCAACAGAAAAAAGTATATGTGTCGTATACTGATCAATATTGTCCGGTTCGTAGGAGATATAGTCCGTAGAGTTATCCACCACGTCGTCAGCCCAGACGGCGGTAACTGCGGGTTCTGTGCTCTGCACGCTTCCTCCCTTATAGTCCCTGAACAGATCCCAGTCAAGCAGTACGAATTTATGACCGTTCATAAGATTCCAGAAATCAGCTTCGGGAATGTTCAGTTCTTCGGCTTGATCCGCAATGGCCACGCCTGTGGTATTATGATAAAAGCCGAGCTCTCCTCCCTGTTTTTCATCGGTAAAGTAGAAATCATCCCATTCATTTTCCGTTCCGTCATAGCTTAAGTGACATTCACCGAACAGAGTGAACATGGCTCCGCCTGATCCGAAATAATAGAACTTTCCGTTTCCAAGCCAGCGGAAAGAACTCCTGGTCATTCCTTCAAATGTCATTACCGGCTCCATGTTCTTTACGGTATATACCGCATACACGGTACTTACCTCATCCGGTGATTCATAATCCGCAGGCTCGTTCCTTCCGATAATAAGTTCAGGTATCCCGTCACCGCTGATATCTTCTATTATATAGCCGCAGGAATCCGTCATCAGATCTTTGGAATACATCAGTTCTTCCATGAGGCCCGTGGACATATAATCATAATCCTTATCAAAATCATAGCCGTTCATTATCATGTCATAATAACAATCCAGCACCGGCTCATATATAGCATCATCATACTCTTTTTCGGATCCCGGGCCATCCCAGGCCGGTTCTATAGTCGGCTCGGGTTCGCTTATTTCTTCCGGAGTCGGGGTAGAAGTCTCCTGCTCCTCCCTTATCCTCGGCTTATTCAATACTTCTGCTTCCTCTTCCTTATCACCGCAGCCCGTAAACAGCATTGCAGCCATTAAGGGCAGTATAAATGTCAGTTTTCTCTTTTTCATACAATCTTTCTCCCTGCTATATTATTTCATTAATGCATATTTTATCAGTATATTTTTTATGGCACAAGTCCCGATTTTGTGGTAAAATATCTCCGTTAAATATTTGACTGATACAATGAGGACTTACCCTATGTACTATGCCAGCTTTGGATTATTATCACTTATACTTCATATAATCATCAATTACCGGGCTCTGACCAAGATCAAAAGTGACTCGCCCGTTCCCGCCATTCGTTACAGGCAGTTTCTCATAGGCGTGATGATCTATTATGCTTCCGATATCTGCTGGGGCTTCCTTATGGATCTCAAGAATATCCCCCTTGTATATACCGATACGGTCATATATTTCTTTTTCATGGTATTATCCGTACTCCTTTGGACAAGGTATGTGGTAGCCTATCTTGACAGGAAAGACTTATTCGGCAAGATACTTACCTGTGCAGGTTATGCTCTCTTTATATACGAAATACTGAACCTGGCAGTCAATTTCTTCTATCCCATAGTATTTACCTTCAATGAAAACAAAGAGTATATCCCCGGCAAAGCCAGATACATCACTCTCGGCATACAGGTCCTTTTATTCCTTATCACTTCGGTATATACCCTGTTTACCGCATCCGTTACAAAGGACAAAGAAAAAATACACAACAGCGCCATCGGCTTTTCAGGTCTGGTGATGACCGTTTTCATCATAGTTCAGACGCTGTTTCCTCTTCTGCCTTTTTACGCTATCGGAATTCTCATAGGTACCTGCATAGTTCATGTCTGTGTTACCGAAGATGAAAGGATCGACCACAGCCGTGAACTCTTCATCATGAGAGCCAGGGCTGCCACCGAGCATATGGAAAGCGAGAAGCTGAAAAGAGAACAGCTGCAGGCTCTTAACTCAGAGAAGGAACTGGCCAGACGCGATGATCTGACCGGTGTGAAGAACAAGACTGCATACAATGAGCTGGAGAAATCAGTGCAGTACAATATCGACAATGACATCAACTACCTTCCCTTTGCGATCGCTGTCTGCGATATCAATGATCTGAAAAAGGTCAATGATTCTGATGGGCACGTAGCAGGAGACGAATACCTGAAAGCCGCAGCCAAGCTGATCTGTGATATCTTTGATCACAGTCCCGTTTTCCGTGTGGGCGGTGATGAATTTGCCGTATTCTTAAGAGGCAGTGATTATACCAACAGAGAAGAACTTGTGGGTCAGCTGAGGAAATCTTCCCGTGACAATTACAAGTCAGGCGACGGTCCTGTGGTAGCCATAGGAATGTCCGAATATTTCCCAAATCATGATAAAAGAGTGTCCGATATATTCGAACGCGCTGATTCCGAAATGTATCATGATAAGAGTATGATCAAGAACTCAGACTGATCTGCTGAACTTATACATGCTGATGCCGGCTGCCATAGGCAGGTTCAGGCTGTCTATTTCTTTACTGTGAGGAATTATCACGGTCTTGCAGAAGGATGCATACTCTTCCGGAAGACCGGTAGCTTCGTTTCCGTAGATAAGTGTATAAGGTGATACCGCCTTCACTTCCTCCATATCCCTGCTGGATGTGAGCATGAAGGCATATCTGTTATTTGAATCAAAACGTTCCCTGTATTCTTCAATGCTTTCAAAGTATTCCACTCTCACATGAAACAGGGCTCCCATTGAGGCACGCACGGTTTTTGGATCATAAACATCCACAGCCGGAGTAATGATCGCTATATCTTTGTATCCGAAACCCGTTGCCGTTCTTAAGATGGTTCCCATATTTCCCGCATCGGAGGGATTCACAAACATCAGGTGATTTCCTTCTTTTATCTTTTGCTTTTCCTTCTTGAACATGCCTATCACATAACAGTTGCCTTTAGGAGAAAGTATGTTGAAGGCTTTGTTATTTTTTTCTACGGGAATATTACTTTCTTCACAAAGACTTATGAGTTCCTTTGTGCTATCAGTCATCTGGGTATCGGAACATATAAACACTCTGAGAGCCAGATCGGGACGCAGTCTCATCAGTTCAAAAGTCAGCGTCGCTCCCAGCGTATATGAATGATCGTGTTCTCTTTTGTATCTTTCTATCTTCATCTGTTTACTCCTTACCGGAACATGCGCATACACAGAAGGGAAGCAGCACTGCGTAGGAATACGCATAGCGGAACAGCCTCGCTGCCGGTATCGCAAGGAAAAGGGTTGCGATTATGGCGGCTGCCGGTATCAGTATTATCAGTCTCTTCTCATGTCCTTTACGTGACAGTATCTTAGCTGAAGCAAGCAGTAATATCCAGGTATAGGATCCCATGCTCCAGAGGAAACCGTAAACGGGAATATAGCTGCCCAGCTTGATCAGCAGTTCCCTTAGTTTTACCGCAACTTTACCTGCAATCAAAGGCTGTTCCGTAAGTCCGAAGCTGTTCTTATATACGCCTTCTATTATAGCTATATCATAATCGCCTTCGGGATAGATGATATTCTGGGTCAGATCCTTCCAGGCAAGTATATAATCCACCGGATACTGTAGACCAATGCGTATCCAGAGTCCCAGATACTTTCCTTTATTCTGTTCCAGTATCTCCGGATTTCCCGATCTTAACAGTTCTTTGATATTATCCGCAAACCAGGGGCAGTACAGCTCATCCACCCGGCTTATATCCGTAAGGGCTTCAAGCATTGCTCTGTCCTCAGCGGATATATCCCGATGATAATACAGCACTCTTGCTATCTGCTGCTCGGGAACATGCAGAGCCTCTGCCAGATCCGGCTGTTCCACGCCGCAGGCCTTCATCACCGGTCCCTTTATCAGGGAAACAATAATGATGACAGGCATTATCATAAACAGTATCTTATTCCATTCTTTCAGGTAAACGATGATGAATACGAGAGCTATCAGCAGGAAGACATACCAGCCGTTAGATCTGAACAGGCTCATCATTATACCCAGCAGATTGAAATATACTATCCTTAATATCATATCCTTTCCATATGGAAGACCTTCGTACACTATCCTTACCAGCTCGCAGCAAAACAGCATCACAACTCCTGCGAATATAACATCCTTGCATACGATTATGGACTGTACCGCCATAAAAGGAATGAGAGCATAAAAAGCAAGGACAGCCATGCATACGGCCAGTTTTACTTTCACCACCTTATAAAGCGTATTGACTACACAGGCTGCGCAGAAGGCAAAGAAGCATAACTGGAAAAAAGTATAAAGACCTATACGCAGGTTTATGCTGTCGGTGAAGATCCCGGCTATATGATAAAACAGGGCTATCAGCAGGGTATGGGCTATGGGATGATGATTGGACCAGGGCCTTAAACCCAGTACCTGCTCGATCTGCCCTATGGGATCGGGATCAAAGATTCCCGGGAAACTGAAAAGAAACCAGGGCAGATAACAGATAAGGCATACAAGAAAAGAGAACAGAAGCAGATTAAGACCTTTGGGTTCTGTTCTGTTTTCATCAAATAAAACTTTTTCTTCTATATTAACAAGTAAAAGAAACACATTGTAAAACAGCAGGAGAAAACCTGCTGTCATTATTATGAAGAAACCGGATCTGAACAGGAAGCTGTCGTATTCCGCAACCACCTTTTCTCCCTTTACTATCAGCATGACAAAAGTAAGGATAAGCGTTGCAAGGATAAGCGGCCACTTTCTTTCAGGCCTGCCTGTCTTCTCCACATGTGAAAATAAGCAAAACAGCCCGCCCATCAGTAATACCGACAGGGGGCTGCGCATGGATATCTTATAAGTTATCATCAATGCCCACAGTGATACAAAGGCAAAGAACAGATTTTTAATATATCCTTTATTCTTCATCTTCCGTAGGATAGATCAGGTCCTCATCATCGTCATCATCTATATCGGCAGAGGGTTCATGAACCGGCATTGCAGCTTTCTCTTCTTCCATATGCTGCTCGGCGCTGTCCACATCATCATACTCTGTTACGCCGTCGCTTAATTTCTCACGTACCTTAGCGATCTTGGCAACCTTGACATTCTCATCACCGATATTCATCATCTTCACACCGGAAGTGATGCGTCCGTGTACCGGTATCTCTTCCATCCTTACCTGGATGATGGTTCCGGCCGTAGTGATCATCATTATCTCATGATCATCATTAACAGCCTTAACGCCGACTACGTCGCCGGTCCTCTCGGTGATCTTGTAACACTTAAGACCTTTACCGCCTCTATTCTGCAGTTTGAACTCTTCAAGGGCGCTGCGCTTTCCTATACCGTTCTCGGATACTATCAGCAGTGAATCTCCCTGATGATCCAGCTGCATGCCCACAACTTCATCATCATAGTTTAAGTTCATGCCTATAACGCCCATTGCGCCACGGCCCATACATCTTACATCGGTCTCTTTGAACCTTATGCACATACCGTACTTGGTAACAAGGAAGATATGTGTATCCTTATCGGTCTGCTTTACTTCTATCAGTTCATCGTCATCCCTTAAAGTGATGGCTGCAAGTCCGGTCTTTCTGATGTTTGCAAAGTCCATGATATCGGACTTCTTGACTATACCCTTCTTGGTGACCATGAACAGGTTCTTGCCTTCCTCATAATCCGATACGGGTATGACAGCCGTAGGATGCTCTTCGGGCTGCAACTGCAGCAGGTTGACTATGGCTGTACCCCTTGCGGTACGTCCCGCCTCGGGCACTTCATATACCTTGATCCTGTATGCCCTTCCCTTATTTGTAAAGAATATCAGGTAATGATGGGTGGTGGTCATCAGCAGGTCTTCTATATAATCATCTTCAATGGTGGTTATACCCTTGACACCCTTGCCGCCACGGCCCTGGGCCTTGAAATTATCCACTGTCATACGCTTGATATATCCGAGGTTGGTCATTGCCAGCACGCAGTTCTCTAGAGGGATCATATCCTCTTCGTTTATCTCGGAATTATCATAGGTAATGGCCGTGCGTCTCTCATCGCCGAAACGCTCGGCAGTTTCGATAAGCTCTGTCTTTATTACACCGAGAAGGAGATTCTCGTCACCGAGTATTGCCTTCCATTCAGCGATCTTCTTTAACAGCTCTTCATGCTCCTGCAGAAGTTTTTCTCTTTCCAGACCTGTCAGAGCCCGCAGTCTCATCTCAACGATAGCTGTAGACTGCTTTTCGGTAAGGTTGAAACGTTCTTCCAGTCTGCTCTTTGCTTCCTGTGTGGTCTGGCTGCTGCGTATGATGCTGATCACTTCATCGATATGATCAAGAGCGATGAGCAGACCCTGTAATACATGGTCACGTTCCTCAGCCTTGTTCAGATCATACTTTGTACGGCGTGTAACAACGTCCTCCTGATGCTTCAGATATTCGGTGAGCATATCAAGAAGATTCAGCACCTTGGGCTCGTTATTTACCAGAGCCAGCATTGTCACGCCGAAGGTATCCTGCAGCTGTGTATGCTTGTAGAGCTGGTTGAGTATTATATTTGCATTGGCATCACGGCGTATCTCAATAACGACTCTCATACCTTCACGGTTGGATTCATCACGGATGTCGGTAATGCCGTCGATCTTCTTAGCCTTTACCAGATCGGCCATCTTAAGGATCATATTGGCCTTGTTCACCATATAGGGAAGCTCGGTGATGATGATCTGGCTCTTGCCGTTAGGCAGGGTCTCTATATTGGTAACACCGCGCATACGTATCTTGCCTCGGCCGGTACGATAGCTTTCCTGTATGCCCCGGGTGCCGAGGATCAGCGCGCCTGTAGGGAAATCCGGTCCCTTTACTATATCAAGGAGCTCGTCTATCTCCGTATCCCTGTTCTCTATGACACGGTTGTCTATTATCTTTACTACCGCATTGGTAACTTCCCTCAGGTTGTGAGGAGGAATGTTGGTAGCCATACCTACGGCAATACCGGTGGTACCGTTTACCAGCAGGTTCGGGAAACGGCTGGGAAGCACTACCGGCTCCTGCTCCGTCTCGTCGAAGTTGGGTGTGAAATCTACGGTATCCTTATTGATATCCTCCAGAAGTTCCATGGATATCTTAGAAAGACGTGCCTCAGTATACCTCATGGCTGCGGCGCCGTCGCCGTCCACGGAACCGAAGTTGCCGTGACCGTCCACAAGGGGATACCTCATGTTCCATTCCTGGGCCATATTTACCAACGAACCATAGATTGAAGAATCACCGTGAGGGTGGTACTTACCCATGGTATCGCCGACGATACGCGCACACTTACGGTGAGGCTTGTCAGGCTCATTATGCAGTTCTATCATGGAGAAAAGGATACGGCGCTGAACCGGCTTGAGGCCATCGCGCACATCCGGCAGGGCTCTGGAGGCGATAACGCTCATGGCGTAATCGATGTAGTACTTCTCCATCGTCTGCTTCATATCAACTTCATTTATACGGTCAAATACTCTGTCGTTAAGCTCCTCGCTCATGTCAAAAACTCCTCAAATTTATCGCATTTTCCAACGCTTTATATTACCATTTTTTTGAGGAATTTGCAAGCAAAAACCCCCGACAAATGAGCCGGGGGAAAAGGAAGGATCTATACGGTTATTTGATGTTTTCTCTCCAGGTAGGGGGCGTAAACTCCTCTTTTAAAGGAAGGAGGCGCTTGTCCACATCCACGCCCAGTACTGAGTTAAAGTTGTTGGTTGCCTGCATCTGCGCGCCGAAACCGACTATTATGATAATCTCGGTATCGGTATAGTAGTTTCTTAAGCTGTTAAGCAGCTCATCCGATACCTTTGTGGGATCCTTTACGATCTGGCGGCCCAGCTGCTGAAGCAGCTTCTCGTTCTCTTCCAGCTCCAGATTGTTGGGATCCAGGCCCAGCTCCTTTAAATCACTGATAAAGAACAGTGAGCATAAGAGGCAGCCGTTGGTAGTGGAGACCGAATGCGCATATATGGTTGCAGCTCTCAGCCCCACGGTCTTCTCCAGACTTGCCCAGGAATCATACCAGCCCATGAAGGCCAGATATGTTCCGTAATCCTGAAGCATTGCCAGTTTCATATTTGTGATCTTGCCCTTGGAGTTCAGCTCTTCATAAGCCTTCTTTGATTCCTCGGATAACTCTTCGGGTGCTTTTAAATCTACTCTTGCCATTTTTCTTCTCCTCTCTCTTAAACAGCCAGTTTTAATATTTCTACGATGCTTTCAGCATCCAGCGGTTCATAATGACCAACCTTGCCGTTCCTGGTAGCTCTTTTTGCCATGAGCTCAAAATCCTTATCATCTATGCCAAGCGCGGTAAGGCTTGTCTTTAAACCCAGCTTCTCAAAGAATCTCTTCAGTTCCTCCGAAAGCTTATATGCTCTTTCCTTTTCACTCAGATCATAGCTGTCTGCCCCGTATACCCGGCTGGCCAGAAGAGCCAGCCTCCATGGCTTTTTCTCTGCCATGTATTTAGTCCAGGCTGTAAATACCACTGCCATTCCCTCTCCGTGGGTGATATTGTACTGAGCCGACAGCTCATGCTCGATCCTGTGTGATCCCCAGTCTGCCCGTCTTCCGGCATCCAGGAAATTATTGTGTGCTACGCTTGCCAGCCACTGTATCTCTGCTCTTGCATTCAGGTCCTTCGGATCCTTTAATATCCGGTCTGCATTCAGCAGCAGGGCCTTTATTGCTCCTTCTATCAGATAATCCGTCGTGTCCGAGTTCTTTTCATCCGAGAAATACCGCTCCAGCAAATGAGCATATACGTCGGCTATACCGACCACGGTCTGGTAAATGGGCAGACCAGCGGTAAATCTCGGATTCATGATCGCGAACTTCGGGATTATCCTGTCATCTTCAAAGCCAAGCTTCCATTCTCCGCTTGAAAGTATTGCTGCATTGGATGTTTCGGATCCGCTGGATGCGGTGGTTGCGATCACTCCGACACCCAGCACCTTCTCCGGTGATATGCCTTTTTCAAAGAAATCCCAGACATCTCCGTCGTAAGGTATGCCTATAGCCACTGCCTTTGCCGTATCTATCGAACTTCCTCCGCCTACAGCGAGGACAAAGTCAACGTTCTTTTCTTTTCCCTGTGCTACCAGTCTGCGTACCAGGTCTATATCAGGGTTCGGTACCACCTCACCGTTTTCGCTTAATTCAATACCCAGCTCTTTCACTGCAGCCTGTATCACTTCATAGATACCCAGAGTCTTTATGAAATCTCCGCTGTATACCAGTAACAGTCTCCTGACCCCGTTCTGTTTAAGCAGCTTCTTCAGACTCTTCTCACTGTCTTCACCGAAGACTATCTTTGCAGGGTTATAATACTCAAATCCGATCATCGCTTCTCACCTCTTTTAGTTCAGCGGTACCACTGCTCCGTCATAAGTGCTCTCGATGAAAGCCTTGATCTCAGGTCCCTGGAGTACTTCTACAAGGGTCTTGATCGCTTCATCATTCTGATGTGCCGGAGAAGTTGCTATTATGTTTCCGTATGTTACAGCTGCAAGTCCGTCATTAGCCTCTACTGCAAGAGCTCCGCTTACGTGCAGGCCGCCCTCTATCGCATAGTTTCCGTTAATAACTGCTACGTCTACATCGGGAAGTGCTGCTACAAGCTGCTCGGGAGCCAGCTCCTTGAACTGTATGTTCTTAGGATTCTCTACGATATCCTCAACCGTTGCATTGATGCCCGCATCATCCTTGAGCTTCAGCAGACCTTCCTGTGCCAGTAAGAGCAGGGCTCTTGCTTCGTTGGTTACATTGTTGGGAACAGCTACCAGCGCTCCGTCGGGAAGTTCATTAAGATCATTTACTCTGCCGGCATATACTCCGAAAGGCTCATAGTGGATAGCTCCTACCGAAACCAGATCCGAACCGTTCTCTGCATTGAACTGATCAAGATAAGGAACATGCTGGAAATAGTTTGCATCAAGGCTTCCTTCGATAACTCCGGTATTGGGTGTGATGGAATCTTCAAGACGAACGATCTCAAGGTTTATTCCTTTTTCAGCAAGCAGAGGTTTTGCCTGTTCAAGTATCTCCGCATGAGGAGTTATATTGGCGCCTACCTTTAAGCTTACTACTTCTTTTGTATCGGTTGTTGCCGTATCATTTGCTGCGCTTCTCTCTGAAAGCTCCTGAACATTTTCTTCACCTTTCTCAAGAGCCGGTTCAGCTTCCTTACCGCAAGCTGCAAATGAGAGTGTCAGTGTGAGTGTTGCTGCCAAAGTTACTATTTTATTGATGATATTCTTTTTCATAATTATTTTTCTCCTTTTTGATAAATGTGTTTTTTGTGTTTATGTACCGAATTAAAAAACCCGGGCTAACGTTATAGTCCCGGGCAAGTGACTGATCTGATGTTTGCTCTTACATCATACATCGGCGCATGGACACGCGGTCGGACGCCCCAGCCATATTATTTGCCCGGGAGATAAGCATTCGACAACACATCATCATATCAGACTTGTGTAAATTCACATTCTTCATTTTTATCTCTCCTTTCCTTCAACGTTGTAACGACTATAACACCTTTAACCTACTATGTCAATAGGTTTATAAATATTTTTTTAAAAATTTTATTTTTTCTCCGAATCTGTTATAATGTATTGAAAATTCAAGCATTATAGGATGTATATCTGATGAAAGAGATAACAATAGAAGAACTGAACAAGCTGGAAAAAGGCTCTTACGAACTGATAGACATAAGAGATGAAGGCCTCATAGCTTACGGAAAGATACCGGGTGCCACGACCATAAATTTTGATGAAACTGAAGAAACATACAGCAGAAAGATCGCGGATATACTGCGGGATAAGCTGCTAGTCTTCTATTGCCAGGTAGGCCGCAGGTCCAGGGAGCTGGATGAAGAATATCCCTGCCTTGCAGGACGTAACTGTGCAAGCCTTAAGGAAGGTTATATCGGTTATGTACGTTCAAAGATGACTGATGAGGGCGACATAGAAGAAAAGAGAAACCGGGCCGAAGAAAGTATCAGAAAGAAATATCATAAGCAGCTGTTCACTCCTTTTGCCAAGGCCTGTAAAAAATATCAGCTTATACAGGAAGGTGATCACATTGCTGTGTGTATATCCGGCGGAAAAGACTCCATGCTCATGGCCAAGCTCTTCCAGGAGATACAGCATCACAGACAATGCAGCTTTGAACTGACTTTTCTTGTAATGGATCCGGGATACAATAAGGAAAATCGTGCACTTATAGAAAGCAACGCAAAGGCTCTCGGCATACCCGTTACCATATTTGAAAGCAATATCTTTGATGCGGTTGATACTATCGAGAACAGTCCCTGTTATATCTGCGCAAGGATGAGAAGAGGTTATCTTTACAGCAAGGCTAAGGAGCTTGGCTGCAATAAGATAGCTCTCGGACATCATTTTGATGATGTGATAGAGACTATACTTATGGGAATGCTTCATGCCGGCCAGATACAGACCATGATGCCTAAGCTGCACAGCACCAATTTCGAGGGCATGGAACTGATACGTCCTCTTTATCTCGTAAGGGAAAGTGATATCTGCGCATGGCGTGATTACAATGATCTTCATTTCCTGCAATGTGCCTGCCATTTCACCGACACCTGCACCACCTGCCATGAAGACGGCACCACTTCTTCAAAGCGCCTGGAAACAAAGAAGCTTATCGCAGAACTGAAGAAATCCAATCAGTATGTGGAATCAAACATTTTCAAAAGCGTGGAAAACGTTAATATAGATACCGTCATCGAATATAAGAAAAAAGGCGTCAGACATAATTTTCTTGATGAATATTGAGGATATAAAAAGCCGGCTTGATCGCCGACTTTTTTGATGAATTATTTATATAATATACATATCCCAGTTATCGGATATGCTGTGTCTGCACTGCTCTGCAAAGTCGCTTAGCTTAAGACCTTCGGTGTAGCTGTTCATATTTTCGTTTATCCTGTTCCAGAAGCAGCTTTTGATTGCTGAAGCGAGTCCTTTGTTTTCTCCGCTCTCTTCGTCCATGCCGGCCAATATATTACTGTCCAGAGCATTAAGTACATCCGAGAGACTGATCTCCTCAGGAGATACGGTCAGTGAATATCCGCCTTTTATCCCCTTCTGCGCAGTGATAAAGCCGGCCTGTCTGAGAAGCAGCAGTATCTGCTCAAGATACTTGTGCGATATATTCTCACGCTGGGCTATATCAGGCGCCGATACACTGCCTCCGTTCTCGCTGTGTATCACTATGTCAGTCAGTGCTATCAGTCCGTATTCTACTCTTGTCGATACTTTCATAGTAATCTCCCCCTCATTTTTCAAATCTAACATCATTTACCCACTATGTCAATAGGTTATATCATCATTTTCTCTTCTTCTTTGCAAGAATTATGCCCGCTTCCTGTATCAGCATCACCATGATCACCAGCAGGGTTACCGTGGTCCACAGCACTTCCTTCTGATATCTGTAATAACCGTACTGCAGGGCTATGGCTCCGAGGCCGCCTCCGCCTATCACACCTGCCATTGCCGAATAACCGAGAACCGTGGCGGTATTTATCGCTGCTCCCTGTAATAAAGAAGGTGTTGCTTCAGGTATGATAAAGTGCAGTATCACATATAAAGGCGAGGCTCCCATGGATACGGCTGCCTCTATTATTCCCGGCTGCACTTCGCAAAGTGATGCTTCCACCATTCTGGCAACTATGGGTATGGTACCTACCGTCAGCGGCACCATTGATGCCACGGTTCCTATGGATGAACCCGTCACCAGCCTCGTAAAGGGGATCAGAAGTACAAGAAGTATAAGGAAGGGAAGCGACCTCATTACGTTCACTATAAAACCGAGTATGATGTTCACTGCCCTGTTTTCCATCAGCCTCCCCCTGGACGTGGCATACAGTATGATTCCCGCAGGCATCCCTATCGCATATGCCAGTATCGCGGAAACAAAGGTCATTTCCAGAGTTTCAACAATTCCGTTCTTAATTGCTTCTATAATATAATCACTCATGTTCCACCTCCGTAACGCTTAAGCCCCTTTCCCTGAAGAATGAAATAACCGTCTCCTGATCATCCTTATCTTTCGGAAGCTCAAGTATCATCTGACCATAGCCTATGCCACCGACACTTCTGGTATTGGCACTAAGGATATTTACTTTCTTACCTGTCTTCTCCACAAGATCGGCTATAAAGGGCTCACTGGCCTTCAGACCGTCAAATACCAGTCTTATCAATCTTCCTTCCGGATCGGAGGGATCAAAGGGATTACTTGGGAATACCAGCTTCTTCGCTGCTTTAGAAGATGGTCTGCTGAACACATCGGCAACCGGACCGATCTCTGCCAGCTTTCCGTCATCTATGATCGCCACCCTGTCACAGATCTTTTCAACTACCGACATCTCATGTGTGATGATGATGATAGTCAGTTTTCTTTCCTTATTAATAGCTTTTAACAGATCAAGTATCTCACCGGTTATCTTGGGATCCAGGGCACTGGTTGCTTCATCGCAGAGCAATACCTTCGGTTCGGAAGCCAGGGCTCTTGCTATGGCAACTCTCTGTCTCTGGCCTCCCGAGAGTCTTGAAGGATATACGTTTTCTTTTTCCTCAAGTCCCACGACCTTCAGCATTTCCCTTGCCGTATCACGTCTTTCCTTCTTTGGCTTCTTTGCTATGCGTAAGGGCTGTTCAACATTTTCTATGACAGTCCTCTGATTAAGCAGATTAAAGCTCTGGAATATCATGGATATCGAATGCCGGACGTTCCTGAGTTCACGGGGTTTTAATGCAGCAAGATCCTGACCATAGAACTTTACGCTTCCCTTTGTCACATCTTCAAGTCTGTTCAGCGTACGCACGAGAGTAGATTTTCCGGCACCGCTCATTCCGATGATCCCGAAGATCTCTCCTTCATTCACGCTCAGGCTCACGTCCTTAAGTGCCGTAAACTCTTTACCCTCGTTCTTATATGTCTTATAGATATTTTCCAGCTCGTATACTTTTTCCATTTTTATTCTCCGTCAAACAAGCCTTTACTTAAGTATCTGTCTCCTCTGTCGGGAAATACCGTTACTATGTTTCCGCTATCTATCTGTTCCGAAAGCTTTATCGCTGCAGCCAGTGCTGCTCCCGAAGATGAACCTGCAAGTATGCCTTCCTTTCTCGCCAGTGCTCTGGATGCTTCAAAAGCTTCATCATCATTTATCTTTATCACCTTATCTACAAGGCTGATATCCATTGTGTCTGCGATAAAATCATTTCCTATGCCTTCGATATTGTAATCATGGTGTTCTCCGCCGCCTATTATCGAACCGTACGGATCTGCAAGCACGCCTTTGATATCCTTATTCTTTTCCTTAAGATACCTGACTATCCCACTGAATGTTCCGCCGCTCCCGGCACCTGCCACAAAGTAATCGATCTGACCGTCGAGCTGCTTATATATCTCTGGTCCCGTAGTCTCATAATGTGCTTTGGGATTCGCAGGATTATTAAACTGTCTTAATGATATTGCTCCGTCAATTGATGCAATTATCTCGTCGGCCTTTCTATCGGCACCGAGCATGCCTTCTTCTCTGGGTGTATGCACGATCTCTGCACCGAGTGCCTTCATCACTTTCTGCTTCTCGATCGAAAACTTTTCCGGTACGGTAAAGATCACTCTGTATCCCCGGTTAAGTGCAGCTATCGCTATACCTATACCCGTATTACCTGCAGTTGCATCAACTATGGTCCCTCCTTCTTTGAGCACCCCACGCTCTACCGCATCATCTATCATGTACATGCCGACGCGGTCTTTAACACTGCCTGCCGGATTCATGAGTTCCAGCTTTGCATATATCGATACACCTTTCTTTATACCGAGATTGTTCAGTTTAAGAACCGGTGTGTTTCCTATCATTTCCCTTATGCTCATATATACGTCCATTGTTTTATCCCCCTTTACCTTGCGGATGCTTTTATTGCCTGCTCCAGATCTGCGATCAGATCATCTGCATCTTCTATTCCGACTGAAAAACGTATGAGCTCATCGACTATACCTACTTCTTTTCTTATCTCTACAGGTATGGCTGCATGAGTCATGCTTGCCGGATGGCATACCAGGGATTCCACGCCGCCGAGGCTTTCAGCAAGGGTTATAAGCTTCAGGGATTTGAAAAACTTTTTATAATCATACTTTTCATCAAGTACGAAGGATATCATCGCTCCGGCTCCGTCAGCCTGCTTCTTCTGTACTTCATAACCGGGATCTGACTTAAGCCCGGGATAATAGACTCTGCTCACATACCCGCTGTTTTCCAGCCAGTCGGCTATCTTTCCGGCATTGGCAACATGTCTGTCCATTCTCACACCCAGAGTCTTGATACCTCTGATCACAAGAAAGCTGTCCCAGGGAGCCAGTACTCCGCCTATTGCATTCTGCAGATAATAAAGTCTGTCTGCGATGGCTTTATCATTAACAACCACCATTCCCGATACCGTATCGCTGTGTCCGCCGAGATACTTCGTTCCGCTGTGGATGACTATGTCGGCACCAAGCTCTATCGGTCTCTGCAGGTAAGGTGTAAGGAAGGTATTGTCTACTATCAGAAGCTTTCCGTATTGTCTGCTTATCTTTGATACTGCTTCTATATCAGTAACCGTAAGCAGCGGATTGGCCGGACTTTCCACATATATTGCTTTTACCTCTTCGTCTATCGCTGCTTCAACCTGAGCAAGATCGGAAGTATCGACTATCTTATAAGTGATACCGAAATTGCTGAATACATTATCAAGTATCCTGAAAGTTCCTCCGTAAATGTTATCCGAAACTATCAGCTTATCACCGCTCTTAAACAGTGAAAGTACCGTGTTTATCGCTGCCAGTCCGGAAGCAAAAGCAAGTCCGTACTTTCCTCCTTCAAGTTCGGCTATCAGTTTTTCCAGTGCATCTCTTGTTGGATTCCCTGTTCTGGAATACTCCCAGCCTCTGTTTTCACCGAGGCCGTCCTGCTTATATGTTGAAGTCTGATATACGGGAATGTTTACTGCTCCCGTTGTCTCGTCTCCGTCTACTCCGCCATGTATCAGTTTTGAATTTAATGCTAAGCTCATTTTTATTTCCTCCTGGAATATTATCAATAAAAAACGGAACCATTTTCAGGTTCCGGGATCAGTCAGTTCATGTTTTTAACTGTCAACATCGTTTATTATCGGGACACGGACACAGTGTATCAGACATCCCGGAAATGACTGCTTCCCGGCTATGTATGCTCTGACAACACATGTTCATTTTTCTGATAATCTTACTGTTCATTTATATACACCTCATCTGATTAAAACTATAACACCTTTTACCTACTATGTCAATAGGTATAATGGGTAAATTTTTTATTCGTATTCATCAAGGATCTTTTCTGCGGCGTATTTCCTGGATACGCCGTTGTTCATTGCCAGTTTTCCTATATATCTGTGGGCATCATCCTCGGTCATATGCTTTTTCTCCACAAGAACTATCTTGGCTTTGCTGACAACTCTGAGTTCTTCAAGCTTCTCCTGCACAGAGGCTGCTTTTTTCTCAAGTGCATATTGTTTGTTACGTATGGCTATCATCAGGCGTATGGCCTTATCCAGCCTGCCTTTGGGAGAGGGTTTGGTGATAACGAGGACGCACTGATCCGTGACGGTATCCAGGATATCTTCGTAATTATCCTGAGGTACCACCAGCAGTACGTTTCCGTTATTCTTTTCAGCAATATCAAGAGACAGCTCTATACCGTTTTCATCCGGCAGGGGTGCGTTTATGATTACCAGATCATAATCCCTTTCCAATGCTGCCCTTCTTGCCAGCGCTCCGCTCTTTTTAATCTCAATAGTGATAAATCTTGTAAGAGATTTCTTGGCTACTGCATCAAACTGATCGGAGGCTGAAACAATTAATGCTGAATGTGCGCAGTCTTCTATTTTCGGCATGCGCTGCCCTCCGTCATAGTTTTGTGTATGATCTTATTATTTCTTCCGGAACATACTCTTTTACGAAATCACTTTCCAGAGCCAGTTTTGCGGCCTCTTTCCGTGATCCGGGAAGAGATGCTCCCTTTTCATCCATTTCTTCGGGAAGTTCCAGCTTTCTCTCGATTCCCGACAGTCCTGCATATATAAGAAGCGTATATACCAGATAAGGATTGCTGCAGGCATCGGGACTTCTGAGTTCAGCCCTTGTCCTTCCCTTATAGCTTTCTATATACATGAGTTCGGAATCTCCTCTTCTTGACCAGTTCACACGGTCAGGCGCAGTATTGTTTCCGAAACGTGCATAGGACTGATCCATAGGATTTAAGAAAATTGTGATATCCCTTATCTTTTCCAATATACCGGCTGCCACATATCCTGCAACATCATTTCCGTCTTTATCCTCGGCATAGATATTGATGTGATATCCGTTACCGGGTTTATCGGGGATAGGCATCGGTGAAAAATCCGCTGTCAGTCCGTACCTGTTTGCTATGGTACTTACTGCCATCTTAAAGGTCGTAACCTGATCAGCAGCCTTTAAGGGTCTCGCATAATGGAAGTCTATCTCATTCTGTCCGGGACCTCTTTCATGATGTGATCTTTCGGGCTTGAGTCCCATCTTTTCTATCGTAAGAGTGATCTCTCTTCTGACATTCTCACATTTATCAGCAGGCGCTATATCCATGTAGCCTGCGTTATCATAAGGTTTCTTTGTGGGATTTCCTTCATCATCATTTACAAAAAGATAGAATTCCATCTCGTTGCTGAATCTGAAGTCTATACCTGCCTCTTTAGCCTTTTCAAGAGCTTTTGCAAGCATCGATCTTGTATCGGACTTATACTCCTTACCGTCAGGTGTATAGAGATCACAGAACATTCTCAGCACCTTACCGCTGTCAGGTCTCCAGGGAAGGACAGCCAGTGTGTCGGGATCGGGTTTCAGATACAGGGAAGAATAGGGACACTCTTCAAAACCCGCTATCTCTCTTGCACTGATGGGTGTTCCGTCTTCAAAGGCTTTCTTCACCTCTCCCGGCATTACCGAGATATTCTTCTGTATGCCGAAAGCATCGCGGAATGCAAGCCTGATAAACTTCGCATCCTCTTCTTCAATATATTTCATTACTTCATCTTCTGTATATTGCATGCTGACCTCCTTTAAATCGTGGAAATCCTCGGTGATATGTCTTCGAGTACATCCAGCAGTATCTTCACGGTATCGAGGGAAGTGAACATCGTCACCCCGTTCATTATCGCACATCTTCTGATCTCTATACCATCGTTGTAATGAACACCCGAAAGTATCGCTCTGGTATTTATAATATAACTTACATAGCCGGCTCTGATGCTTCTCAATATCTCATCACTGCCTTCGCTTATCTTTCCTCTTATACGTGTCCTTACGCCGTGCTCTTTTAAGAATACTCCGGTACCGACCGTTGCTTCAATGTTAAAGCCAAGCTCGTAGAAACGTTTTATCAGCGGCAGGGCTTCTTCTTTATCTTCATCGGCCAGCGTCACCATTACGGTTCCGTATTCCTTCATCTTTATGCCTGAAGCCTGCAGAGCCTTATACAATGCCCTCTTCAGGCTCTTATCGTATCCTATCGCTTCACCTGTTGATTTCATTTCAGGTGAAAGATACGCATCCATTCCGTTCAGCTTCTCAAATGAAAAGGCCGGTGCTTTTACATACCAGGATTCTTTTTCCGGAAGAATCTTATCTGCGAGTCCCTGTTGTTTAAGACTCTCACCCAGCATTACTTTTGTTGCGATATCTACCAGCGAAACACCTGTTGACTTGGACAAGAACGGTACGCTTCTTGATGCACGCGGATTTACTTCTATGATATACACGCTGTCATCTTTGTCAACTATGAACTGGATATTGAACAATCCTACTATGCCTATGCCTATGCCCAGCTTATAAGTGTATTTCCATATCAGCTGCCTTACATGTTCGGAGATGGAGTAAGGAGGATACACACTTATACTGTCGCCGGAATGCACACCGGTCCGCTCAACCAGTTCCATGATGCCAGGCAGGAACACATCCTTACCGTCACAGACCGCATCCACTTCCACTTCTTTACCGACAATATACTTATCTACCAGAACAGGTCTGTCCTTATCGACTTCAACCGCATTCTTAAGATACGATGACAGCATCTCTTCATTGGCAACTATCTCCATTGCGCGCCCACCAAGCACATAGGAAGGTCTTACCAGTACCGGATAACCTATATTTGCTGCTGCCTTCAGACCGTCTTCTATATTGGTGACTGCTATGCCTTCGGGATGAGGTATCTCAAGCTTATTGATCAGATTTTCAAAAGCATCCCTGTCTTCTGCCGCGAAGATCGCATCAGTATCGGTACCGATGATCTTCACTCCTCTTGCTGCCAGAGGTTCCGCAAGATTCACGGCTGTCTGTCCGCCAAGAGATGTGATCACACCCACAGGCTTTTCCATATCGATGATATTCATTATATCTTCAACCGTAAGCGGTTCGAAATACAGCTTATCGGCAGTGGTATAATCCGTCGACACAGTTTCGGGATTGTTGTTTATGACTATGGCTTCGTAACCCATCTCATGTATGGTCTTAACCGCATGGACCGTGGAATAATCGAATTCCACACCCTGGCCTATCCTTATAGGTCCGGAACCGAGAACTATTATCTTTTTGTTATCCGATACAAGAGATTCGTTTTCATCTTCATAGGTCGAATAGAAATAAGGAACATAGCTGTCAAACTCGCTTGCGCAGGTATCGATCATCTTATAGACCGGACGTATGTCATATTTCTTTCTGAGTTCCCATATGTCATCTTCTTTCTTACCGGTAAGCTCAGCAATATAGGAATCGGAGAAGCCCATTCTCTTTGCCTGATACAGGAGCTCTTTTCCGAGATCGTCCTTATCCTGTTCAAGCAGTATCTCATGATCTACTATGTTCTTTATTTTATCGAGGAAGAACATGTCTATCTTTGTCTTGGAGTATATCGTGTGGGGATCCACGCCCAGCCACAGCAGTTCGGATATCGCATATATACGGTCATCCGTACCTTCCTCAATATATTCAAGCAGTTTTTCTATTGCTTCTTTTCTGTTTTCGGGTTCTGCTTTATCGGAAAGATTTTTCACATCAAACTTTGCAAGATGGATGTGGTTCTTACCATCTTCCAGTGAACGTATGGCTTTAAGCAGGCTCTCTTCCATAGTCCTGCCGACGCTCATGGTCTCGCCTGTCGCCTTCATCTGTGTAGAAAGTACATTTGATGCAAGCGTAAATTTATCAAAAGGAAATCTCGGCATTTTTGTAACTACATAATCAAGCGTAGGCTCAAAACATGCCGGAGTATTTGCAAGCATTATCTCATCGAGATTCATTCCCACCGCTATCTTTGCCGAAACCCTTGCGATAGGATAACCGCTTGCCTTTGATGCCAGTGCGGAAGATCTGGACACACGGGGATTCACTTCTATCACGAAGTAATTAAAGGATTCGGGATCCAGCGCGAACTGAACGTTACAGCCTCCCTTTATTCCGAGTGCGCGTATTATCCTGAGAGCCGAATCTCTCAGCATATGATATTCCTTATTGGTCAGAGTCTGACTCGGTGCAACTACTATTGAATCACCGGTATGTATACCGACGGGATCCAGGTTTTCCATATTACAGACCGTGATCGCAGTATCGTTGGCATCACGCATTACTTCGTATTCTATCTCTTTGTAGCCTTTGATACTCTTCTCTACCAGTACCTGATGCGCGGGAGAAAGCGCAAGGGCATTCTTCATCATATCCCTCATCTCTTCGGGATCTTTTGCAAAACCTCCACCTGTTCCGCCAAGCGTAAATGCCGGTCTCAGTATGACCGGATAGCCTATCATCTCTGCAGCTTCAAGACCTTCTTCAATGCTCTCCGCTATTGCAGAAGGAACCACAGGCTCACCGAGACTTTCACACAGTTCCTTGAACTGTTCCCTGTCCTCTGCCTTTCTTATACTGTCGGCATCGGTTCCCAGCAGCTCTATCTCGCACTCCTCGAGTACACCCTTATCATAAAGCTGCAGCGATAAGTTAAGTCCTGTCTGTCCGCCTATACCCGGCACTATTGCATCAGGTCTTTCATATCTGCATATCCTTGCCATGTATTCCAGCGTCAGCGGCTCCATATATACCTTATCCGCTATCGCATGATCCGTCATGATCGTTGCGGGGTTCGAATTGGCAAGTATTACTTCATAACCTTCTTCCTTAAGCGCAAGACAGGCCTGGGTACCTGCATAATCAAACTCTGCTGCCTGTCCGATCACTATGGGACCGGAACCGATCACAAGTACTTTTTTTATGTCTGTTCTTTTTGGCATTTTCTATCAACCTCTTTTCATCAGCTCGGTGAATTGTGAAAACAGATAGCTGCTGTCCTGGGGTCCCGGCGCACTTTCGGGATGATACTGCACACTCATCACCTTCTCATCCGGACTGTATATACCTTCAACCGTATTGTCCAGTATGTTTATATGCGATACCTTCAGTCCCGTACCTTCCAATGTACTCTCATCCACCGCATAGCTGTGGTTCTGACTGGTTATCTCTATCTTACCTGTCCTTATGTTTCTTACCGGATGATTGCCTCCCCTGTGACCGAACTTTAACTTATAGGTTTTGGCACCGTAGGAAAGTGATATCAGCTGGTGCCCGAGGCAGATGCCGAACATTGCAGTCTTTCCTCTCAGATTCTTAAGTGTTTCTATTACTTCCGTAACGTCTTCGGGATCTCCCGGTCCGTTTGAAATAAACACTCCGTCGGGCCTCAGTGCAAGTATCTCTTCATAGTCGGTATCATAAGGAACCACTGTCACATTGCATCTGTTCTTATTCAGCATCCTTACTATATTTGTTTTCATTCCGCAGTCTATCGCGACTACATTATAAAGAGGATTCGATGTACGGCTGTACCATCTCTTTTTGCAGCTGCTTCGTTTTACCGCATCATGGGGAACCGGAGTATCTGCTATCAGCTTCATTCCCTCTTCTGCCGACATGTCTTCATCGGTAACGACGCATCTTCTCGATCCTTTATCCCTTATGCTCCTTACAAGCTTTCTGGTATCCACTCCGCTTATTCCGGGAACGCCGTATTCTTCCAGCAGTTCCGGCAGGGTCTTGGCCCAGCGGAAATTGGAAGGATTATCATTAATATCCCTTACTATAAAAGCAGACGGGGATATGATCTTGCTCTCAAAGTCCTCATCTGCCACTCCGTAATTTCCTATTAAAGGATACGACATCACTATCGCCTGATCAGTGTATGACGGATCCGATACTATCTCCTGATAACCGACCATCGACGTGTTAAACACTATCTCACATACTGCCGTCTTACTTCCTCCGAATCCGGTACCGCAGTATTGCGTCCCATCCTCCAGGATCAGCTTTCTTTGCTGCTTCATGATCTTCTCCTTAATGTTTTAATGCTGCCCCTACAAAACCTTTAAATAAGGGATGCGGCCTGTTGGGCCTTGACTTAAACTCGGGATGATACTGCACTCCCAGATAGAAATCTCTTTCCGGAAGCTCCACGGTCTCAACCAGCTTTCCGTCAGGAGACATACCTGAAAGTATCAATCCTTTTTCGCTGAGTATCTCCCTGTAGTCATTATTGAACTCATATCTGTGACGGTGTCTTTCGGATATATCAGTCTTCCCGTACAGCTTCTCCATCAGCGTTCCTTCGCTTATATGGCAGGGATAGCTTCCGAGTCTCAGGGTTCCGCCCTTTTCTATCTCATCCGACTGTCCCGGCATGAAATCTATGACCTTATGTTCCGAAGGATCATGGAATTCACCTGAGCATGCATCCTTTATTCCCGCAACATTCCTTGCGAATTCTATCACTGCTATCTGCATGCCGAGACAGATGCCGAAATAGGGGATCTTATTCTCTCTTGCATATCTTGCAGCGAGTATCATGCCGCCTATTCCTCTGTCACCGAAACCACCGGGTACTATTATACCCGAAATGTCTTTAAATTTCTCTATATAATTATATTCATCTATCTCCTCGGAGTCCATCCATTTTATATTAACTTTTGTCTCCAGCGCAAAACCTGCATGATGCAGCGCTTCAGCCACCGAAAGATAGGCATCGTGAAGCTGTACATACTTTCCTACCAGCGCGATGTTCACCTCACTGCTCATATTTTCTATGCGCTCAGCCAGCTCTTCCCATTCTTTCAGATCCGGTGCGGGCGCATCTATGCCCAGTTCCCTGCATACCACTTCTGAAAAGCCTGATTTCTCAAGCATCAGAGGAGCTGCATACAGACTCTTTAAGGTGATATTTTCGATTACACAATCTTTCTTAACGTTACAGAACAGTGAGATTTTGTTAAAGATGCTTTCCTCCAGAGGCTCATCACAGCGGAGCACGATTATGTCCGGATTGATGCCCATGCCCTGCAGCTCTTTTACCGAATGCTGTGTGGGTTTTGATTTATGCTCATCCGAGCCGTGCAGATACGGTACCAGTGTAACATGGATAAACAGGCTGTTCTCACGGCCTGTCTCCAAGGATATCTGTCTTACTGCTTCTATGAAAGGCTGGGATTCTATATCGCCTATGGTTCCGCCTATCTCGGTGATCACCACATCTGCGCCTGTCTCTGTACCGGCACGATATACGAATTCCTTTATCTCGTTGGTGATATGGGGTATCACCTGTACGGTGGAACCTAAGTATTCACCGCGTCTTTCTTTATTAAGTACATTCCAGTATACCCTTCCGGAAGTAAGGTTTGAGTATTTGGTAAGATCCTCATCTATGAAACGTTCGTAATGTCCGAGATCCAGATCCGTTTCCGCTCCGTCCTCGGTCACATACACTTCACCGTGCTGATAAGGACTCATGGTTCCGGGATCCACATTTATGTAGGGATCCAGTTTCTGCGCCGCAACCTTTAAGCCTCTTGCTTTTAAGAGCCGGCCAAGGGATGCTGCAGTTATTCCCTTTCCCAGTCCGGAGACCACGCCTCCGGTCACGAAAATGTATTTTGTATGTCCCGTATACTCAGTTTTACTATACATACTCTTTACCTCTTTCAGAGATTGGTATATCCCATCAATGCTGCGTCAAGTTCCTTTGCTGCTGCCCTTCCTTCTGCTATGGCCCAGACTACCAGCGACTGTCCTCTGTGCATATCTCCTGCGGCATAGACAAAAGGCTTTGTGGATGCATACTTTCCGGCTTCGGTCTTTACATTGCTCCTTGCATCAGTTTCCACACCGAAAGCATCCGTTACATATTTCTCACTTCCGAGAAAACCTGCTGCGATGAGTACCAGCCCCGCAGGTACTTTTTTCTCCGTGCCTTCTACCGGTACCATGTTCATTCTTCCGGTCTTCTCATCCTTCTTTGCTTCCAGTGATACAAGTATCAGTTCTTTCAGATTTCCTTTTTTATCTTTTATAAATTCCTTTACCGTAGTCTGATATACTCTCGGATCACTGCCGTATTTCCATATGGCTTCTTCCTGACCGTAGTCAACCTTGAGTATCCTCGGCCATTCGGGCCAGGGATTGGAAGGAAGTCTATCCTCTGAAGGCTTGGGCATCATCTCAAGCTGGGTCACACTCTTGGCTCCGAGTCTGATGCAGGTACCTGCACAGTCATTTCCGGTATCACCGCCGCCGATTATCACCACGTCCTTATCCTTTGCAAGATCGTGGGGTACATCTTTGAACTCGCTGTCCAAAAGTCTCTTTGTCACTTCCGAAAGGAAATCAACAGCAAAGCGTATTCCCTTTGCGTCCCTTCCGGGTGCATTGATATCCCTGGGATTTGAAGCTCCGCAGGCAAGTACAACACCGTCATATTCCTTCTTAAGTTCATCCGCGGATATATCTTTTCCGACGTTTGCATTGACTACAAACTTTATACCTGCTTCTTCCATTAAATGTACTCTGCGGTCTATAACGGATTTGTCCAGCTTCATATTCGGTATGCCGTATCTGAGCAGGCCGCCCACACGATCATTTCTCTCATATACCGTTACTTCATGTCCTCTGCGGTTCAGCATCTGTGCTGCTGCCAGACCTGAAGGACCGCTGCCTATAACAGCTACTTTCTTTCCTGTTCTTACTGAAGGAGTCTTTTCTTTTACGAGACCGTTTTCATAAGCATACTCTATAACTGCTTTTTCATTTTCTTTTGTTGATACGGGTTTGTCATGAAGTCCGCAGGTACATGCTGCTTCACAAAGCGCAGGACATACCCTGCAGGTGAACTCCGGGAAACTGTGGGTTATGGAAAGCCTTCTGTAAGCCTCTGCCATCCTTCCCCTGTATACCAGATCGTTTACTTCGGGGACCAGATTGTTAAGAGGACAACCCGAAGCCATACCGGCTATCATCTTTCCTGCCTGGCAGAAAGGTATGCCGCAGTCCATGCAGCGCGCTGCCTGCTTCTTCTGTTCCTCTATCGGCAGTCTCTCATGAAATTCAAGGAAATCTTTTACCCTTACTTCCTCTGTTCTTACATTTCCGTCTTCTCTTTTATATTCAAGAAATCCTGTTGTTTTTCCCATCAGTGTGCACCTCCCGTCACAAAACTTCTGAAGGCTTCTATCTTGGCTTTTTCCGCATCTGCTCCGGCTTCGGTATTCTTTGCTATCAGCCTCAGTATCTCTTTATAATCACCGGGTATTATCTTCTTGAAGTGCGGTACATAGCTTTCAAAATCTTCCAGTATCTTTATACCTTTCTTCGACCCGGTCTCCTTCACGTGCTCACTTATGATCTCTTTTAACTTATCCAGATCTTCCTTGTTCTCCAGCATTTCCATGCTGACCATCTGCTTGTTGAGATTCTTATATAGTGTATTGTGCTCGTCAAGTACATAAGCAATACCGCCGCTCATACCTGCTGCGAAGTTCTTTCCGGTAGATCCCAGTATCACCACAATACCGCCTGTCATATACTCGCAGCCATGCTCACCTACACCTTCAACAACTGCTGTTGCTCCTGAATTCCTTATGGCAAATCTCTCACCTGCCATGCCCGAGATAAAAGCTTTACCTGAAGTTGCGCCATATAATGCAACATTTCCTATAATAATGTTTTCCTCAGGATCATACTTTGCTTCTTCGGGAGCATGTACCACCAGCTTTCCTCCGGAAAGACCTTTGCCGAAATAATCATTGCTGTCTCCGGAAAGACGAAGCGTAAGTCCTGCAGGTATAAAAGCTCCGAAACTCTGTCCTCCGGATCCGCTGCAGTTTAGGGTAATGGTATCTTCCTTAAGTCCATCCGGATCCTTCCTTGTTATC
>JAEEIK010000131.1 GCA_016281335.1 Lachnospiraceae bacterium
CCAGATACAGCACTTCCGTCACACCCGGTACGATCTCGGGCACGGGATCAAGAGCCTTATTATCGCTGACTGAATTATCGCTGACCGTTATATCCGGATTATCAGGGTTGTCAGGATTATCAGGATTGTCCGGATTGTCGGGATTTACAGGGTTATCCGGATCAGCATTCTTAGTCCATTTTGCGTACAAAGTGATATTGCCGCTTACGGTATCCTTGGCAAAATCCCACTTATTCGTACATGCTTTTTCCTTGTACCAACCTTCAAAGCTGTATCCCTCTGCTGTCGGCGCTGTCGGTTCCTTCACCTTTCCGCCATATTCAACATGCTGAACTGAAGGGGCTGTACCGCTTACTTCATTCAGATCAAAGGATACGGTATAAACATTCTTAGTCCATTTTGCATAGAGTATGGTATCGCCCGTTACGGTATCGCTTGCAAAATCCCACTTATCAGTGCAGGCTTTTTCTTTATACCAGCCTCCGAAAGTATAGCCTTCCGCTGTCGGCGCTGTCGGCTCCGTAACCTTTCCGCCCTGTACAACATTCTGGCTGGCAGTGGCTGTACCGCTTACTCCATTCAGATCAAAGGATACCTGATGGTACACTTTTTCTCCTGTCAGATCTATCTCTGCCGGTGCACTGGCCAGATCACTTTCTTTTTCACCTTTCACATCCTCTGCCAGCACATAGATATGATAATCCGTACCTAATTCACCGCTTACTTTACTGCTGTCAAGCACGAAACTTCCGCTGCCTTCAAGATCAAACTCTGCAATATCCAGTTTCGCATACTGAAGAAGTTCAGCTCCCTCGCTCCAGCCTTTATCAGTCCAGGTTCCGTTTGTTACCACTGCTGAAACCCTGTCCGGTGCAGTACCGATAGCGGAATTCGTTATCTTATACGGAATAACGATCCTGTTATCTTCAGCTATTTCTGCTTTACCCGCTGTGATCGACAGATCACTGTCTTTAAGAGTGAGCTTATACTCTGCTCCGGGCTGTCCGGAAGTACCGGATATAAGAGACGAGAACATGATTGCCGAACGGTTCAGGTTAAAGGCGGGACTTACGCCGTTTTGATTATCTGTGGTAGGTGTTCTCAAATGCCCCGCATTACCGACAGCGCCGGCAAAGTATGAGTCGCCATGGCAATCATCAAGCATGAACCCTGCTTCAGTGCGAAGCCACCAATACGTATCCGCCCCGGATTTTATCCTGTTATTTGCATCATTGCAATCAGCAGAATAACCGTAATCAGTTCTTGTGACTTCTTTAAAATCCAGCAGAAATATCTTTTCACCCGTAAGCGCTTTAAAGTCAAAGTCATTATAACCGTTTTCATAACCTGCGCCATCATTTGCAGCAGGAGCAGCCTTGGTACTTGATGCTATGGCTGAGTTCTCAGCCGGGGTGAATACTGCCGTATTTCCGAGGAAATCCTCTCCGTTAAGCCAGGACTTCACAGTGCTTGTTGCCCAGGCATTCCCATAATCGGTAAAATAATCTTTTTTAATTGTACTGTCACAGTCCAGAAGCAGGCTCCCGCCCTCTACTCCGAAATCACCGGAATTAACGTCGAGCACCCTGTATTTAACGGGAGAAGTATCATACTTTCCGTAGTACACATAACTGCCGCTCCAATCGGCTGTGTTATCGGCAGGAACTACGGGATCAGTAATAGCCCCGGTGCCGAGACCTGTTACAGTCTTCTCACCATCCGCAAACACCTCAAATCCCGGGATATACATATCCCCGATACATAGTATCAGCGTCATGAGTATTGCAACCAGTCTGTTTGCTTTTAAGTTTCTTACTCTCATTCTCTCCCTCCCATTAATTTATTGTCATGCTGTATTCCTTATTAAAACGGATGATATCCGTAGTGCCAATAATCCGTTTCAGTATATCACTACAGCCGGTCAGTGTCAAAAAGTTGACTGCCTCTCCCCTGAAACATATCTGTTTTTCAATCGCCGGATTTTATGGTAAAATCCTCAACAGGAGCCTGACAAACGGAGGAACTTTTTCTGATGCTTCATGTTCAGATAGAGCTGACAAACAGATGCAATTTTCAATGTAAATTTTGCGGCATAAAGCATTACAGAACCAATGATGATCTGCCGCTTAACGATGTGAAGAAACTGCTGGATGACATTAAGAAAACAGACTTTCCCGGCAGCAGGGTTTACATGATAAGCTTTAACGGTCTGGGTGAACCGCTGTTGTCTCCGCATCTTATCGAGTCTATCCGTTATGCGAAAAAAAGTTTTCCTTTTGTCGGTTTTGTTACGAACGGTTATCGTCTGGATCACAAGATGACGGAAGATCTTTTATCCGTCGGCGTTGATTACATCAGTGTCAGTCTTAATGCCGTTGACCCGAAAGTTTATAGCGAGTTTCAGGGATACGGTCTTAAAGATCCCGGCCGGGCAATGAATACCGTAATTGAAAACATAAAATATTTTCTGCAGAGAAGAGATGAGCTGGGACTCAAAACAGAGGTACGGATCCCTTATTGTATCACCAAGGCTTCAAAGACTCATCTTAAAGAGTTTACGGATTATTGGAGAAAGACAGGCCGGGAGCTGATCATCCATACTATCCGCCTGCTGGAATTTGAAGAAGCCGGCAAAAATGTCCGTTACACCAGATGCGAGCACCTGACCGAAAACTTTCTGGTATTCGCCAACGGAGACGTCGGCTTCTGCTGCTGTAATCATACAAGAGCAGGTATAATAGGAAATATCTATAAAGACGAGCTTAAAACACTTTTTGAAGGAGAGGAATACAGAAAGATCGTCGAAGACAATAATAAGGGAGATTTCAGTCATCTTCCTCCTGCCTGCAGGATCTGTGAGAATCACCGCACCGACGGCTTCATGGGTGACCACTCCATGGGATATAAGTTTATCTATCTGAACAATCCCCTAAAGCAGGTGAAATGGACCTTATATACCTATGGCTGGCTGCTGCTTGCGGAATTGAAGAGATACCGTCTCACCTGGCCCTTATTCAGGAAGCTGAAGGATCTGGTATATCGTATAGAATACGGTAAAGCAAAGAACCGGAGATAAATTAATGGACAGCAAGAATATCCGAATGGCCATAACCAAAATACCCGGACTGTACTTTAAGCTGGCTCCCTTCTGGAGAAAGATAAACAGAGGCGCCCTTGCCAAGCTGCAGTATTTCTTTATATTCAGGGATTATGATAAGCAAAGACATGCGATGGATTCAGCCGTACCTCTGTGGAATTCCATCGAGATCGAAACCTTCAACAGATGTAACGGCGACTGCCCCTTCTGTCCGGTCAACCGGAATGCAGACTCAAGGCCGCCGGTAAAAATGGAGGAAGGCTTGTTCCGTAAGATCATAGATGAGCTGGGCGAATTAAACTATAAAGGTGTGATCTCTTTATTTTCAAATAACGAACCTTACCTGGACGGCCGTATATTTGAATTTATGAAATATGCCAGAGAGAGAATCCCTTCCGCTTTCATAAATATCTATACAAACGGCACGCTTCTTACAATGGACAAATACCTGCGATCCATCGTATATCTGGATGAACTGTTTATTGACAATTATGATGACAGGGGTGAGTTGTCGGAGAATGCAAAGCGTATAAAAGCATATTGCGCTTCGCACCCCGAAGCCCGCAAAAAGACCTTTATCGCCCTGAGGAAAAAGAACGAGGTCCTCACTTCCAGAGGAGGAAGCGCTCCAAACAAAAGAGTGAGCGAAATACAGACTCTTCCCTGCTTTCTGCCCTTTACTCAAATGGTGATAAGACCCGACGGGAAATGCAGCCTGTGCTGTAATGATGCACTCGGTAAAATAACAATGGGAGATGTGAATGAAAGTTCTCTTCTCGATATATGGAACTCGGCAAAGTATAAAAAAGTACGACGCATGTTAAGGCAGAGCAGACGAAATATTAGCATATGCCGTTATTGCGATACCGTTACTACAACAAAATGAAAGCAGCATAGGCTTGAAAAGCTGTCAGCCTTCAGGCTGACTGATGAGGGGCAATGAAACTTACAATAGGCATCACCGTATACAATAAAGAGAAATATATAGACCGCTGTCTGAATTCCGTCCTGAAAACAGAAGGCATTGAAGAGCACGAGATCATCTGCGTGGATGATGGTTCAACGGATGACAGTCCGCAGATCCTTGACAGCTACGCCAAAAAGTATCCGCAGGTCAGAGTGATCCATACCGACAATCACGGCGAATACAGTGCAAGGCAGGAGATCATCAAAGCTGCAAAAGATGAGTGGATTGCTTTCGTGGACTGTGATGATGAAGTAAGCGAAAAGATGTACTCAAAACTGCTTAAGGCTGCTGCACAGAATAAAAACATCGGCATTGTTGTTTGCGGTTATCAGCGAATAGATGAACACGGCAAAAAGCTAAGTCGTCCGCAAATGGTTTATTTCGGAAACAGGGTTGTCGATACCTCGAAGGATAAGAGTATTTTCGGTCTCATACCTCCCTCTTCCTGGAACCGTATTTACAGAAGGAATCTGCTGCAAAACGGACTTGAACTTGAAAACAGACCCAAGATACTTCCGGACATGCTTCTGTTCAGCAGTATCCTGCCGAATGTTAAGGCTGTAGCTTTTGTCGGCGAGGCCTTGTATCATTACCGCATAAATAATGACATGGTAACGTCGGATATGGGTATGAGAAGTTTAAAGGAAACCGAAAAAAGCATCCTCAAACTGAAGCAGTATTATAAACTGAATTATGGAGAGCGTTACAGAGACCTATTGGCATACCTGGTGTTTTTGCATGTGGGGCTTTTCTTTACCATATGCTATGAAAGCAGTGACGAAGCCGACTCATTGACAGCAATTTACAGGGAAACGCTCCGCTTTTTGAATAAAAACTTTCCGGAATGGAAAAAGAACCGGTATTTAAGTTTAAGATATATAAAAAAATATCCGCAGCTGACAAAGTCAATAATCGCTTATACCATATTTAGGCTGCCGATATGGCCCCAGGCTGCATCGCTCTGTCGCTTTCTTGAAAAGAAATGCGGTCTGCAGTTAAAATGGTGACCGGAGGATTTGAAATAATGAGAAAAACAGATATTTCCGTGGTAATACCCGTATATAACGGCGCCGACACCATATCGGATGCACTCGACAGTGTTCTTTGTCAAACGGCTGTAAAAGCTGTCCGTGAGGTGATAGTCATTAATGACGCTTCAGAAGAAGATACCACGCAGATAATAAAAAAATGGGATGAGGCGAATCCCCGCAAAGAGTTCAGACTTATCCTGCACGAATTCAAAACCAACCGTGGTGTTTCCGCAGCAAGAAATAAGGGAATAGAATTAAGCAGCCAAAATCTTGTAGCCTTTCTGGATGCAGACGACAAATGGATGCCCGATAAATTAAAGATCCAGCTTAATATTCTGAGAAAGTATCCTGAGATCAAAGCCCTTGGTACCGGCTGGGATAAGCTGAATCTTAAACCGGGAAAGCAGGTTAAAAATTCTTTGGGCTATGATCTCCGTGTAATGGATATTAAAACGGAACTTTTATATTTCTGGCCCTCTGCCCAGTCCATGATCATCGATCGTGAAGAATTGCTTAAACTCGGCGGTTTTGATGAAAGCATGAGATATGCGGAAGACGGAGACCTGCTGTGCCGTCTAGCCGAAAAATGCAGAATATATTATGTTTGCAATGAACTGGTCTCCTTAGGGCACGGTAAGAATCCCTTTGGCGAAAAAGGCTTAAGCGCTAACCTTAAAGCTATGCATAAAGGTTTTCAAAAAACTGTTAAGGGCTGTCTGAAAAGAGGACGCATCAACGCAGTCGAATATGTTTTCTTTCTTCTTTGGGAAGAAATAAAGTATATAAGACGTCTTCGGATCTCAGCCGGAATAAAGCGATCATGCAATAAAGCTCCATCCGATACTGCAAACGGAAATGCAGTGCTGAGTTTACTTAAACGTTTTGCCAAGATCTGTCTTGCCCTGCTCCGGTTTATAAAACAAAGAACTTTTTTGAAGAGCATTGAATTTCAGATCGTGGATCACTGCAATCTGAATTGCAGAGGCTGCTCTCATTTTTCGAATATATCCGAAAAACGTTTCATAGATGCAAGGGTACTGACCAAGTGTTTTGATAAGCTTAACAGTCATATAGGATACGTTTACAGTGTAGCCCTTATGGGGGGCGAGCCCCTTCTGCATCCCGACCTTATTGATATCATGCAGTACTGCAGGGACAGATTCCCTCTCTCAGAAATTAGGATAGTCACAAACGGGCTGCTCCTGGATAAAATGCCGGAAGAATTCTACCGTGCCTGTCATAAGAACAGGATACTGATATATATCAGCAAATATCCGCCTACCATAAATAAGCTGGATAAGATAAAAGAAATCCTGTCACTATATCAAGTCAGATATTTTATATCTTCCACGGTACGGGAGTTTTCCGTATGTCTTAATCCTGAGGGCACGTCGGATATGAAGTATACTTTTGAACACTGCGGCCGCAAGTCCTGCACCATAGTAAGAGACGATCATATTTATGTCTGCCCCATCAGTGCATACATAGATAAATATAATAAGCGTTTCGGACAGAATATTCCTCAGCCCGAAGGCCTGAATCTCTATGATTGCAGCACTGATGAACTGCTGGAATACCTTAAAAATCCTGTCAGAACCTGCAGCTATTGCACCAGCCGCTGTAAATACATAAACTGGAGCTGCTCAGGCGATCCTGACAAAACCGACTGGTACGGAAAAACAGATGATTGAAAAACTCAAAACAAAATGGCGTTCATTATCCCGTCCCGCACAGGCCTCACTTGCCATCGCCTGCTGCAGATTTTTCGAAATGGGCATATCGGTCCTGCTTACCCCTGTATTTACCAGACTGATGCAGACCGAAGAATATGGCAACTTTACCGTCATCTTCTCCTGGCTCGAGATCATTGCCGTATTCTCAACGATGAATCTGGCCGGCAGTCCTTTTCAGCAGGCCCTTGTGAAGTATGATAAGAGAAAAGGAGAACTCGCAGCCTCGGTAGCCGGCTTGGGTACGCTTTCTTCGATATGTGTATTTATTGTTTACTTACTCTTACGAAAATGGCTGACTCCCGTTCTGAGATTTGACGCTGTCATCTTTGCCTGCATCATCATACTTTCATGGTCATGTCTGATGTTCGATATATGGGTCGCACTGCAGAATAACGAATATAAGTATAAGGTCAAAATATGTATCACGCTTTTTGTGAGTATCGCAGAACCTATACTCGGAATCGCTGCCATTCGTTTAATACCCTCGCACATGGGCCATGCACGTTTTTATTCCGTAGTTCTTATCAAAACCCTGGTATATGGCGGCTTTTTTGTTTATTTCTTAAACAGGGGAAATTTCTATAACAGAGAATTGTGGCGTTATTTTATCGGCTTAAGTCTTCCGTTGATCCCCCATTACTTAACCGGTATCGTATTAAACCAGAGTGACCGTGTCATGATCAAAAATCTCGTCGGAAGCTCAGAGGCCGGCATATACGGCTTGGGCCACAGCATAGCCTGGATGCTGTGCATGGTTACGGGCGCCGTCATTTACTCCCTGAAACCCTGGATATTCAAAAGGCTCAAAGAAAATGATCAGCAGCGCATAGGAAAAACCGTATATGGAATGTTGATACTTGTAGCCCTCGCCGGGCTTGGTCTTATCTCTGTGGCACCTGAGGCATTATATATCTTTGCGCCGAAGGAATTCCACTCCGCATCATTTGTCATTGCACCGCTTACAGCAAGCATATACTTCATGTTTATGTATGAGCTGTTCTGCTGCTTCGAATTCTACTACGAAAAAACAAAAATCATAACGTCTGTCTCATTATTTGCCGGAGTTCTTAACATCCTGCTTAACTATTTTCTTATCCGCAGTTTCGGCTGGATCGCCGCCGGATTCACAACACTTTTCTGCCATATGTTATTAGCGCTCATACACTATATTATTTCTGAAAGAATCACTCATAAAAAGATTTCCAAAAAAACATTCAGTGTTCCCGTATTACTGTCGATCTCAGCTTCTTTCATAATACTGAGTGTCCTGATGATGACACTGTATGAGCATGTCCTTATCAGATACGCTATCATTTTAATCTGCTTAATTGTTTTGATCCTGAAAAGAAAATTGATAAAAGACTCTTTCAATCTCCCTTCTCCGTAACCAAAAAGGCCACGGGCATGCCCCGTGGCCTTCGTAATATTCAGTGTGTCGATAGGACTCAGCCTGCTGCCTTCTTAGCCTTTTCTGCCTTGATTGCTGCGGTAAGCTGGGGAACGATCTTGTTGAGATCGCCGACTACGCCGTAATCTGCTACGTCAAAGATAGGAGCGTCCTCATCCTTGTTGATGGCAACGATGATGTCGGATTCTTCCATACCTGCAACGTGCTGTATAGCACCTGAGATACCGATTGCGAAGTAGAGGTTGGGACGTACGGTCTTGCCGGTCTGTCCTACCTGCAGATCCTTGGGCTTCCAGCCTGCATCAACAACTGCACGTGAGCAGGATACTGTACCGCCGATAGCTTCTGCGAGTTCTTCAAGGATCTTGAAGTTCTCGGGTGAACCTACTCCACGGCCGCCGGATACCAGGATTTTTGCATCCATGATATCAACTGTATCGGAAACTGCCTTAACAACTTCCTTGATGGTGACATATCTGTCATTAGGTGTGAAGCCGGGATTGTACTCGATAACTTCTGCTTTTCTGCCCGCAACGGGATCAAGCTTCTGCATAACGCCGGGACGTACCGTAGCCATCTGGGGACGGTTGTCGGGGCATGCAATGGTAGCAATGGTGTTGCCGCCGAAAGCGGGACGGGTCATGAGCAGCTGATTGTGCTTCTGCTCCTGGCCGGGAACCGGATTAAGAGGGAAATCTCCTATATCCAGCTGTGTACAGTCTGCGGTAAGACCTGTAGCAACTCTTGCGGAAACCGTAGGGCCAAGGTCACGGCCTATAGCGGTTGCGCCAACCAGCATTATCTCAGGCTTGTACTCGTTGATAACTGATGCAAGCGCATGAGCATAAGGCTCGGTCCTGTAATCCTTGAGTTCGGGATCGTCAACAACGATAACCTTGTCTGCGCCGTACTCTGCAAGACGGTCAGCAAGTGATTTTACGTCAGAGCCGATAAGAACAGCAGTAACCTCGGTGTTCAAAGGAGCTGCAAGATCCTTTGCCTTACCGATCAGCTCGAATGCTATGGGGCTTATCTCATTGTCTACCTGCTGTGCGAAGACATATACGCCCTTGTAATCTTCTAATGCCATTATCTATATTCCTCCCTTCATCAAATCGCATGCTTCTCGTTAAGCTTGCCGACAATATAGGATACTGCCTCCTCAGGTGAATCGGGAGTGACTTTCTCGCCCTGTCCCTTACGTACCTTATCGGAAGCCTTTGCGATCTTTGTGGGAGATCCCTTAAGACCAAGGTTGCAATCCTCAACATCCTTGAGGTCTGCGCGTCCCCATGTGGTAATGTCAGCCTTAACAGCATCGAATATTCCGCCTACTGACATGTATCTGGGCTCGTTAAGCTCAGCCAGTGCAGTGATGAGGCAGGGCATCTTTGCTTCTACCATGTGATATCTGTCATCATAGAGTCTCTTGACTGTTACCTTCTTAGCTGCCTCGTCAACGGCGAGATCCATAGCATAGGAGATAACGGGAAGCTGAAGGTGCTCAGCTATCTGAGGACCAACCTGTGCGGTATCACCGTCGATAGCCTGACGGCCTGTGATGATCAGGTCGTAATCAAGGTTTCTGATAGCACCTGCAAGTGTGGTTGATGTAGCCCAGGTATCTGCGCCACCGAGTACTCTGTCGGTAACAAGCACAGCCTTGTCAGCGCCCATAGCGAGTGCTTCCTGAAGTACATCTGCTGCCTTAGGCAGACCCATTGTAATAACGGTAACTTCTGCACCGTATTTATCTTTTAAGCGAAGCGCTGCCTCCAGTCCGGCCTTGTCGTCCGGGTTCATTATGGTAAGCATCGCTGCTCTGTTTAAGGTTCCGTCGGGATTGAACTCTACGCCGCCCTTTGTATCAGGAACCTGCTTTACACATACGATTATCTTCACGTCTGACTTCCTCCTTACTTCAGAA